>CAYJMI010000001.1:0-44622 GCA_964371285.1 uncultured Vicingus sp.
CCCCTAGCCCTCTCTAGAGGGGAAGCCCACGCTCATAGCCGACTTCGGGCTTCCGTCTTCGTTAAATCCCCGCCGTTAAAATTAAACTGTTAATCTCCATAAATCGGTTAGCCATTTCCGTTGCCAAGCCTGATTCTTTATATTTTTCGTTGGTCATTAAAATTAACTGTTGTAAAATGTATTTATCTCGATCAATTTCTGTTTGAAGTGATTTTCGTTTTTCGCCTTTAATGGTGGTGTAAAAACGTAGCTCTTCTTCGTAGTTGGTAACTAAAATCCGTACAATGGCATTCCCTTTTTCGTATTCTTTCAGTTTATAATACGATTCAGCAATGGCAATCATGAAATAGTTGTATTCAACAATATTTTCAGGCATTACTTCAATACATCTATCTAGTACTTCTTTAGCTTTATCGTTTTTACCTAAACGGATGTAATTTTCTGCTAATCTTGAGAAATTATTTCTGAAATTCATGCACATTCTACGATTGTTTTCGTCCATGTAAATGTTACCTTTTTCCATTCCTCCCCAAACAAATTTATTCATTAAATTGTCATACATCACTTCATTATGAACTTCGCCAGTTTGTCCATCAAAACTTTGAGCCAAATAAGGAACTAAACGATACGCCAAACCTTCTAATTGGAAAAATGGTGTTAATCCAATGTAAGCTTCATTTCCTGTGGTAATGGCAAAGTAAACAGGTCTGTTCCAGTTGTTTGCAGCTAAAATGTCTAAAATAATTAAATCATTTTTCATGATGTAGCTTTTGTTTACGGTCCAATCCAGTTTGTCTAAAACTCTGTCGGCTCTATCAGCACTAACAGTACCATTAGTCAACACTTTTTGTTTATCCACTTTAAGACTAAAGTTTTTGGTTGGAAAATAATCTACTTGTTTTCCTGAGCCTAATGACACTTTAGATTTTGGGCTGTCGTCTAACACAAATTCAATGGCTTCTTTCACATCAATAAATCCTTCAATTCCTCTGTCGTAAATGGGTAAATAATCGTTGGTTCCTTGTCGGATTTTATAATCAGGTAGTATTTGAGGAATTCCGTCCGAAATCCATGCTTTTCGTCGCATTTGCTCAATGTACCAGTCGGTATTTAATAAGCTTAAATTTACTATTCTAACATCCGTTCTATACCCTTCTACTTCTTGCACATACCAAAGAGGGAAGGTATCGTTATCGCCGTTGGTAAATAAAATAGCGTTAGGGGCACAAGAGTTTAAATAGTTTTTAGCAAAATCCCTTGCTGTAAATCTTCCATGTCTGTTGTGGTCGTCCCAGTTTTGAGAACCCATAATTACTGGAGCAGCCAACAACGAAGCTAATGTAACAACCGTAGCACTCATTACTTGAGGCATTTTTTTGCTCAATACCTCGTACAAAGCATAAACTCCAACAGCCATCCAAATTGCAAAAACATAAAACGAACCCACGTAAGCATAATCTCTTTCACGAGGTTGTAATGGAGGTGGATTGGTATAAAAATTAATTGCCATTCCTGTAAAGAAAAACAACAAACCCAGTACTAACCAATCTTTTGGATCTTTCATGAATTGATAAACCAAGCCGATAAGACCTAAAATCAAAGGCAAAAAGAAATATACATTTCTACCGGGATTATTTTTTGCGGCTGTGGTTATTTTTGTTTGATCGCCTAGTCGGGCTGAATCTATGGCGTTGATACCACTTAACCAGCTACCGTTAATAAATTCACCTTGGCTTTGAATATCGTTTTGACGACCCACAAAATTCCACATGAAATACCTCCAATACAAATGACCCCATTGGTAGTTGAACAAAAACGCCAAGTTTTCGCCAAAAGTAGGAACCTGAATAGTTTCTCCGTTTCCAGCTTTAGCTCTTTTACCTTTGTAGTTACTCCAAGTTTTATACGCATCAACATGGTGAGATTGAGCACTCCACATGCGTGGCATAAACCCAGAAGTGTTGCTATCGTAATTTGGTTCGTTTTTTTCGCCTTTGTTGGTTATTTCGTATTTACCTGTTTCTTTATTTTGGAAATAAACTGGTTTTCCTTCTTTGTAAGGTTCACGGGCATCTAAAGGAGTATTAAAATATTGACCAGTTAAAAATGGAGCTGAACCATATTGTTCACGATTTAAGTACGACAATAAACTAAATACATTTTCAGGGTTGTTCTCATCCATTGGTGGGTTAGCTGCAGAACGAGTCATGATAACTGCATACGTTGAGTACCCAATTAAAATTACTGTAAAACAAAGTAAAATCGTGTTCCAAACCACCATGCCTTTTTTCTGTGTAATGTATAAAGCATAGCTAACTACAGCAATTAATAAAATTACATAAAAAATTAATCCTGAATGGAAAGGTAATCCAAAGGAGTTTACAAAAAGAATTTCGAACATGGAACCAATTTTGTAGGTTCCCGGAATAATTCCAAACTGAACAATTCCTAAAATTAATAACGAATATCCTGTTGCAATAAAAAAACTTTTAATAGACAATTCTTTGTTTTTAAAATAGAACAAAAACACCATGGCAGGAATTGCCAATAAGTTTAATAAATGGACTCCAATAGATAAGCCCATTAAGTAAGCAATCAATACCATCCAGCGTGTGCTGTGGCTTTCGCCAGAAACAGCATCCCATTTTAAAATAGCCCAAAATACTGCTGCGGTAAATAATGATGACATGGCATAAACCTCACCTTCGACAGCCGAAAACCAAAACGAATCGGAAAAAGTATAAGCCAACGAACCTACCAAAGCACTCCCTAAAATTGCTATGATTTTACCTTGGGTTAATTCGCCCGATTTTAATGCTAATTTTTTTACGATAGCTGTAATACTCCAAAATAAAAACAAAATAGTAAACGAACTACTCAAAGCAGAAAGTGCATTTATTCCGAGAGCTGCATTTTCGGCAGAAGTAAACATGGTAAAAAATCTTCCGATTACCATAAATAATGGTGCTCCGGGTGGGTGACCAACTTCTAAGTTGTAGGCTGTTGCAATAAATTCACCGCAATCCCAAAAACTAGCAGTTGATTCCATGGTTAATAGGTATACCGCAGAAGCCACTGCCCATACCAACCAGCCTAAACTATTGTTCCATTTTTTATAATCCATTTTGTAATAATTTTATAAGAAGCGAATTTATGAAATTCTGAACGATTAATTGTTAAAGGATGTTAATCTATGTTAAAAAAAGTGTGAAGAACGAAGAAGAACGAAGTCGGAAGACCGAAGTAACTTCCCACTTTCATCTTCCGTCTTCGGTCTTCGGACTTCCAGCTTAAAAATTTACAAAATTGTTGTGTAGAAAAAATATTTTATTACTTTTGCCGTCCTTAATGTCCGATGGTGTAACTGGCAACACGTCTGGTTTTGGTCCAGAAGAGTCCAGGTTCGAGCCCTGGTCGGACAACAAATCCTCAACGAAAGTTGGGGGTTTTTGTTTCTAGGGCGAAAAGTTTATACTGAGAGAAGTCGAAGTAAGCCCTAGTCGGACAACTTGTAAAAGAAATTAACTCCTTGATTAATAAATACATCAAGGAGTTTTCTTTTTTATGTATTAAATTTATCAGTAGTTTTTTAATATCTTTACTTCACAGTCGGCAATAAATTGACACACTATAATATATTTTAAACACTTAAAAAACAACCTATGAATTCATCTATTCTTGTTCCAACAGATTTTTCGGAAGCAGCAAATAAAGCATTGCAACATGCTATTTTAATGTCAAAAAATTCGGGAGCAAAAATTTACTTATTAAATTTATGTAAATCGACTTCAGAAATTCCTTCAGCAAAAATTAAACTAGAAAAACAAGCAGGAGCTATCGAAAACCTGGAACAAGTAGTTAGAGTGGGCGATTTTAAAGCTATTCCAAAAATTTCAAAGGAATTATCAGTTGAAATGATTTTTTTAGGAACTCATGGTGCAAGTGGTATGCAAAAAGTTATGGGTTCAAATGCACTAAAATTGGTTACCAATAGCGAAGTACCATTTATTATTGTTCAAAAAGACTCTCCGAATCCAAATGGTTATAAAAAAATTATGGTTCCAACCAGTTTTCATTTCGAAAATAAACAAAAAATAATGGCGGTAGCAACCTTAGCTAAATATTTTGGTTCAAAAATTTATTTTATTTATAATGATTCAGATGCCTTGATGAAGAAAAAAAGTCTTCAAAATTTGAATGGCATGAAAAAATTCCTTGATAGCAAAGGTCTTTCTTATGATGAAGTAATTAGCACTGGAAAAAACTTCAATCAAGACACGTTGGTTTCAGCTGCGAATATTGGTGCCGAATTAATTGCCATTATGAATATGCAAAAAAATGATTTGTTGGGTACCGGTTTGTTTGGTAAAAATTACGAACAGGAATTAATCATGAACGATCAAAAAATTCCTATTCTAATTCTTAACCCTAAAACGACACAATTGTTAGGTAATACTTTAGGTTAATTTATTTCCCATGAAATACAATTCAATAATCCACCATGTTTTGCTAATTCCATGCAATCTATTTTTATTACTTTAAAATAGTTCGAAAAAAAGTTTACGGCAATTTTATCTTGTGGTATTGAAAATTGTGGTAAGAATATCGTTTCTCCAGATTGTAAAAAGTTCATGTAAACTCCAGTTGCAGGAGCAATGTCGTATTTATTTTTAGAAAACCATTTTTCATCAGGAAAATAGCGAGTAAAAACAATTTCAAGATTATTAGCGGTTAAAGCTGAATATAATTTTTTCTGGAAACTTTTTTTACTGATGGTTTTCGAATAATCATTAACCAAAACGGTTTTGTTGTCAAGAAACCTAACCATTCCATCGGCATGACCAACAACATCTTCTATTTCTGTTGGGATAATAATTATTTCAGCTTTTAAGCGTTTTTCTAAGTTATTCAGCAATGTTGAATCTCCAATTTTAGTTTTATTTTCAGTAAATATTCTGTCCGTTAAAATAGCTTTGTCATTCAATCTAACTACATTTCCGCCATCTAAAATAATTGGGGAGAAAGTATAGTTTATTCCATGCTTTTCGCAAACTTTTTTATTGTCGGTTCTAAGTTTCGATGCTCCTTTTAAATACGATGGAAAATAGTTAAACAATACAAACTCATCCTTACCAATTTGAATGGGCATAAAATCTCTACACCAAATATCTTTAGTATGGGTTAAGTACGAAAAAGCAATTTTTTGGCTATTTAGTTCTTTCTCAAGATTTGCAGTTAGTTTTGGAAATTGTTGTTTTAAAAGTGAGGAGAAATAGATTCTATTTTCGTCAAGATTCATAAGATTGGAAAATGTTTTTTATATTCTAAAACTTTATCTTGAATACTTAATCTTCTATATACTGGAGAAGGTGAAGGGATAATAATTAATTCAATTCCATGTATTTCATCGAAATTTTCTATAAATTCTTTATAGACATTTTTACTTGTAAATAAAATTTTCTTAATCTGTTGATTTATTATTATATTCAAAATATCCTTATTATATGTTTTGTTTATTAAATTCTTGTCCGAATTATCATTGTTTGCTCTACCACAAGAAGATATAATATCTGTAATTCCAATTTTTGCTTTATTAAAAAGATTTTGTTTATCCACAATATTATTAAGTTTTACGTCATATACTAACTCTATTATTTTCCAAAATTGATTTCGATTGGCTCCATAAAACCAATCATTTTCACGTTTATTTTGAGTGGATTCTTTTCCAGGGAAACTTCCTAGAATCAAAATTTCACTTGATTTTGGGATAAACGCATTAAAAGGATGTTTTTCTATCATATCTTTTTGTTTTAAATTATCATTCATAACCAGTTGATTTTGTTATGGTAAAGCTAAATGGTTTAATTGATTAAAGCACGATATTTTATTGGTTTGTTAAGCAAGTTTCGACATCCAATATTTTTATAATTTATATAACAATATTGTATTTTTTAATAATTATACCGCAGGAAAACAAGTTCGCAAAAACAAACTGATTTATATAATGCGGTATAACCGTAACTAAACAGCTTTGCTTTCACAAATCTGTCAAGTTTCAGTATAAATACGGCTTAATTTTTAGAAATTCTTCCCTTGCCAAATATTCCTTTCTGCCATTCGTTTTTCAATTTTGGCAACAATTTCGAAATTTTTCAACCCATTCCATTTTGGGGCAATAAGTAAGTGTGGTGGCGATTCACTTATAAATCGTTCAATAATAATATCAGGACGAAGTAAGGTAACAAATTCGCAAATGAATTCAATATAATCATCCAACTCAAAAAGATTAAACAAATTGGGCTCTGTTTTGAGTTGTTGAGCCATCATGGTATGTTTTACCACTTGCAATTGATGTATTTTAAGGGTGTTGATGGGCAATTTGGAGAGTTTAACAGCATGGTTGAGCATTTCTTCTCTACTCTCTCCCGGTAACCCAATAATGAGGTGAGCTCCCAAGTGCAGCCCTTTGTTTTTGGCTAATTCGTATGCAGCAATGGTTTCTTCAAACGTATGGCAACGGTTAATAAAATCAAGTGTTCGGTTGATGGTGCTTTCCACACCAAACTCCAAAGCAATATAATGTTTGGTTGCCAAATCGGATAAAAAATCAATCAATTCAGCATTGATGCAATCGGGTCGAGTGCCAATGACCAAACCAATAATTTTTGGATGGTTGATGGCTTCCAAATACAATTCTTTTACCAGTTCAATATCAGCATACGTATTGGTATAAGCCTGAAAATAAGCTAAATATTGCCCAGTTTGATATTTCTTAGAAAAGAAACCAATGCCCTCATCCAATTGTTGGGTTATGCTTTTACTCGGCTTACAATAATAAGGGTTAAACGTGTTGTTGTTACAATAGGTACAACCGCCAACTCCTTTTGTTCCATCTCGGTTTGGACAGGTAAAACCAGTATCCAACGAAATTTTTTGTACTCGTTCGCCAAATTTATTTTTGATAAACGTAGAGTAATCGTTGTAAGGTTTGGAAGATAGGATAGATTTCACGGTTGTTTAAAAATCCTAGACTTTTTTTACAAACTCCGATTTCAACGCCATAGCACCAAAACCATCAACTTTGCAATCGATGTTGTGGTCGCCCTCTACTAATCGGATGTTTTTTACTTTTGTCCCTACTTTTATCGATTTCGGAAATCCCTTAACTGGTAAATCTTTAATTATGGATACATCATCGCCATCTTTTAAAATATTGCCGTTAGCGTCTTTTACTACCAACGCATATTCAGCAGCTAATTCTTCTGGGCTCCATTCAAAACCACATTCCGGACAAGCATACAAATTGTTATCGGTTGGGTATCCATAAGGGGATTTACATTGTGGGCATGGGGTAATTTCTTCTTGCATTTTTATAAATTTAAAAATACAAAGCTAATAAAATGATTTAGGAATTCAATCCCAATCTAATAATCGTTATTGGTCTTCTAGTTTTTGTGTTTCGGGAACATCTTGCGACATTTCTATTACACCAATACCGCTTGGGCAAACAATATAGTCCAATATCGTCTACACCTCATTGGGCTATTTGTTTGATACCATCGGCATTTACCACTGTAAGATTTTTTAAATATTGGCATATTTTAAAAATCACATTGGTATAACATTGCAGCCATTTTTTGCTCAAATTCTTTTTTTCGACTTTCTCCCAATTCCATGTCGATATCCATAAATTTAAAATAAATAGTTTCTTTTTCGTTGTCGGAAAAGAGGTTGTCGGCTAGTACAAACAGTTCTTCATTTTCGGCTGCAATGTGGTCGAGCAAATCGTTGATGTATTGTTTTAGCACTTTGTGAGCTTTTGAATAATCGCCTTCGTTGTTAAATTCAATAATTTCACGGGCAAATTCTCTAAATCCTTCGTGATGTTCTTCAAATTCATCAATAATTTCTTGTAACACAAAATCGGGATGATTTTTTATAGCAGGAAATAGCACATCCTCTTCTTTTCGGTGATGATAGCCATCGGCATATTCTCTAAAAAATTCTACCAACTCATTAACAGAGGTTTTAAATTTTTCGGGATTAACCTCCCAAACTCCTTCAAGGTTGTTGATTACTTCTTCTGCTTTTACGATAACTTCATGTTCATCGTACATTACTTTAATTGGGTTGTTCATTTAGTTTAAGGTTTTTCCCACCCCAACCCTCCCGAAGGGAGGGAGAAAGTAAGCTAATTATTTTTAATTTTTTATTAGTCAATACTTTTGGCTTAGAGCGATGGTAAGTCCTCCTTCGGAGGATTTAGGAGGCTAAAACTTCTCTTCAAATAAACACTTATCATTTCTCTGCGATATTTTCTCGAATACATGTCGTTATCCACAGCACGAGATGCTTTTATAGCTTTTTTAATCAATAGGTCTTTATCGTCTTCTATTTTTCCTTCAATTACAACAGGTTTTGGGTCAACGCCCGAGAGAGCAATTTTTAGTTTGCATTTTTTATCTATTGCCATTGCTGAAGTTAATGAAGTAAATTCTAAACTTTCTCGTTCTCTGAGTTTGTAGAAAGCCGTTTTAAAACCTCTGTTGAGTGGTAACAAAATAGCGATTACAATAGCTGTTTCAGGTAAATTTCGAGGTTTTACACCATCGCCAGTATAAATACTTTCCAATTTTTGACGATGTGTTCCTTTTTCATCTATATATTCAATTTCAGCATCCATGGCAATTAATGCTGGAGCAGTATCCGAAACCAATTCAGAGAAACAAGCATTTTTTCCACCTGTTGCAATACAAATATCGCCATCGCATTTTAAACAATATCCGATAGATTCTCTCCACCATTCCGATTGGTTGTAGAACAGACAACGGTTTTCGCACAACACATTTCCGCCAAGAGTTGCAGTTTTGCGTATCAATGGCGAACCTACCGAAAGAGCTGCTTCAATTAACATCGGAAACTCATCTTTGATTATTGTATTGAATTTTAATTCTTCCAAAATTTCTAATGCTCCAATTCGTAAAAAGTCACCTTGTTTAGCTATGCCTTTCAATTCAGCTATTTTGGTAATGTCGATTAAGCAACCGGATGTTTCATTTCCTTGAAATCGGTTGACCATTACATCGGTTCCACCAGCCAAATATTTAAAGTTTCCTTTGTTGGCAATCGCTTGTTCAATGGCTTCTTGAATGGTTATTGCGAGGATGTATTTTTTTTCTAAAATCATTTTCTAAAAGTTTAAAGTCCCACCCCAACCCTCCCAAAGGGAGGGAGTTAGTAAACTGTTCAATTGTTACATTTTCAAATTTTCAAATTGTTTAATTGACTTCATTGCTTTCAACACTTCTTCTGAATTTATTGGTAATGAGGTTAAACGTACACCCACCGCATCAAAAACAGCATTGGCTATTGCCGGAATTACCGGATGAATGGCTCCCTCACCACATTCTTTTGCTCCAAAAGGTCCTTCAGGGTCAATGGTTTCTATAATGTTGGTGTGAATAGGAGGTGTGTCTTTGCTCGTTGGAATTTTGTAATCCACCAAGTTGCTGTTTACCAACAATCCATTGTGGTATTTCATTTGTTCGCTCAATGCTTGTCCCATTCCCATGTGCCACGAACCTTCTAACTGACCTTCCACAGCTAACGGATTAATTGCTTTTCCGGCATCGTGAGCACCCCAAATGTCAATTACTTTAACATGACCTGTTTCCATATCTACTTTAACTTCGGTAATTACTGCTCCAAAGCTATACGAAGGACTAAGACCTGCCCCTGCACCTTTAAAATCGCCACCTAATTTTGGCGAATTGTAAGCCCCAGTACTGTTTAAAGCCCCTACTTTTCGGGTAGCATTTTCAATGGCTTCAACCCAAGTTAAGTCTATTTTTCTATCGTTGGTAAATACTTTTTCGTTTTCAAAATGGAGTTCCGATTTATCTACTTCATGAAGTTTTGCAACAGCTTCCAAAACTTGTTTTTTAAGGTTTTCAGCAGCCATTTTTGCTGCATTTCCAGCCATAAAAGTTACCCGACTCGAATAACTTCCTAAATCAATTGGAGTTAAGGTGGTATCGGCAGCAACTACAAAAATATTGTCTAAACTTAATCCCAACACCTCAGCAACAATAATTGCTAGCATGGTATCACTTCCTTGTCCAATATCACTGGCTCCAGAGGTTACTAAAACCCGTCCATCTAAATCAACTTTTAAATGTACCACCGATTGCGGATATTCGTTCCAATGAATAGGCAATGCACTTCCGCTGATAAAAAACCCGCAAGCCACACCAATTCCGTGTCCTTCGGGAAGTTTTTTGTATTTGTTCTTCCAATCCGAAAGTTCCATTACTTTTTTCAGCGATTCAATACTTCCGTTAGAAGTAACTCGATACTGACCAACGGTTATACTATTTTCGTCTAAGAAATTTTTGAACCTCAATTCGCAAGGATCCATGTTTAATTTTTCAGCAAATCGGTCAATCATGGTTTCTACCGCATAACGCGAATTTACAGCACCATGACCACGCATAGCACCACATTGAGGTTTGTTGGTATAAACCCTACGAGTTCTAAATCCGAAATTATCTAACTTATAAGGAGCTTGTAAAAGTACCCCGTTGTAATAGGTGGTAACCACGCCAAAACTTCCGTAAGCACCTCCATCAATAATTACATCGGCATCTAAGACTTTAATTATCCCTTCGTTACTCACTCCCATGTCAATTGTTAATTTGGTAGGATGTCGCCCATGGTTGGAAAGAAAAACTTCTTCACGAGTAAAACGAACTTTTACAGGTTGACCTAAAATTCGCGATAAATGTGAAATAATCATTTCATGTGGAAAAGGGTCGGATTTTCCTCCAAAACCACCTCCTACATAAGGTTTTATTACCCTTACACGATTCATAGGCACTTCCATTACTTTCGCCAAAAATCGGTGCAAATAGTGAGGAACTTGAGTGGCTGTAATAATGGTTAAACCGTTTTCATCCCAGTAAGCTGTTGCTGCATGAGGCTCAGTAAAACCGTGATTAATTCCTTGAAAATCAAAATCAACTTTTAGTCGATGGTCGGCAGCAGTTAAACCTTCTTGTTGGTCACCAAAACGTAATTCGGCTTTTTTATGAATGTTGTTGTTGAATTTTCCGTAAGCATGAATTTTTTCGTCTGTTCCAATGTCTTCACAACATTCTTGCATGTCAAAAAATGGACGAATTGGAGTATAATCCACTTTAATTAACGAACAAGCATATTGAGCAATTTCTTCGGTATCTGCAGCAACTGCAGCAACTATTTCGCCGATGTAACGTGTTTTTTCAATAGCCATGGCGGTTTCATCTTGTGAGATGGGCAAAACACCAAAAGTTATAGGCAATTCTTTTCCGGTAATTACGGCTCTCACTCCAGGAACGGCTTGTGCTTTAGAAACATCAATGTTGTTGATTTTTGCATGAGCGTGAGTGCTTCGTAAAAATTTACAGACAAGGGCATTTTTAATTTTAATATCATCCGCATAATCGGCAGTTCCTTGTACTTTTTTGGTGGCTTCAATATAAGGACGACCTTGCCCAACCATTTTAAATTTTGTGTCATCATGTTTTGGTATATGACCCAATGGTGGATGCAATTGATGTTCTTCTTTAACATAAGCTTCAACCGCTTCAATAATTTTTACATAACCCGTACAACGACAAAGATTTCCAGATAGAGCTTCTTTAATTTCATCTGTAGTTGGGCTTGGATTTTCTTCCATAAAATCTAATGAAGTCATAATCATACCCGGGGTACAATAACCACATTGGATAGCACCTTTTTCTACAAATTTTTCTTGTAGTTTGTGGAGTTTGTTTTGGTCGGCAACCCCTTCAATGGTAGTAATTACACTTCCTGCAACACGCAATGCCGGTGTAATACAGCTTTGCACGACTTTTCCATCAACAAAAACAGTACAAGCACCGCAACTGGCTTGTTCGCAACCCAATTTAGTTCCTGTTAAATTTATTTTTTCTCGTAAAACGTGTGCCAATGTTTCATGTGGTTCAACAATTACATTGTGTTCTTTTCCGTTTACAATTAATTTTATGATTTGCATAATTTTACTTTTTGCTTTACAATCTTTTCTACTTTAAACTACAATCCTGCTCCAATACTTTTTCCACCATCCACATAAATAGTTTGCCCGGTAATAAACTGTGTTTTTTCACTACACAAAAACGCCACAGTATTTGCAATATCTTCAGGTTTACCCATACTCTTGGTGGGTTGGGCTTGTATTAATTTTTCTTGTACATCGAGGGGAAGTTTTTGGGTTAAAGGAGTATCGATTAAACCAGGAGCAATGGCGTTAACCAAAACGCCATGTTTACCTAATTCTAATGCTAATACTCTGGTTAAACCCACCACTCCAGCTTTTGAAGCTGAATAATTGGATTGACCTGGATTTCCTAACCAAGCTCGAGAAGCAATGTTAACTATTCTACCATTTTTTTGCTCTTTCATTATACTTGCAGCGTTTTTGCACATGAGCCAAGTTCCCTTTAAGTTGATATCAATTACTGCATCAAAATCTTCGGTAGGCATTTTCCAAATCATATTATCTTTAATTATACCTGCATTATTTACCAAAGCATCTAAACGATTGAATTGTTTGATAACTGTTTGAAACAATTCTTCAACAGCCTTTTCTTTCCTGATGTCGCAGTTATAATAATGAGCGTCTTCGCCCAATTCGTTGGCAAGTTTATTTCCGTTTTCATCATCTACATCAACTAAAATGGTAATGTAGTTTTCGGCTATCATTCGTTCTGCTATGGCTTTTCCAATTCCTTTGGCTGCACCTGTTACTATTGCTACTTTTTTCATAAAGCCCCTCCTAGCCTCCCCCAAGGGGAGGAATTTCCAACACACTTGCCATAGTTACAAGTTAAGTTGGTAATTGTTATTTTAATTGTTATACAAATTTTATTACCTTTTTTTTTCGCTCCTCTACGTAAGCCTCCCCTTCGGGGAGGTTTGGAGGGGCTTATTCTTTATTTCAATCAATTCTGCCAATATGCTTATCGCAATTTCATCTGGTGTTTCTGCTAAAATGTTTTTGCCAATCGGCATATTTACTTTTTCCAGTTCTTTTTTGGTGGCTATTCCAGCATCTAAAAACATTTTTTTTGTCATTTCAATTTTACGCTGACTACCAATCATACCTATATAAGCATGAGGTTTATTTATACAATAAGATAAAATATCTCTGTCAATTTCGTGTTCGTAGGTTAAAATCACTACAAACGTATTTTCATCAAAGGGTAATGTTGGCAATGCTTTTTTATAATCAACATGTAGTTTATTTATTGCTGGCACCTCTTTTAGTTGATCGATGTATTCTTTTCTGTCGTCAATTACAAAAATTTCAAAATCCATTGCCAAAGCATATTTTGCTAAAGCTTGTCCAGTGTGTCCTGCTCCAAATATGTAGAGTCGTTTCATTTTTTCTATGGGTTCTATAAAAATTTCTACTGTTCCGCCACAACACATGTTGTGTTGATGCAATAAATCGTGTTTAAATAGTTTTGGTTCATTTTTCTTCAATTGAATCAAAGCATTTTTTATGACTTCTTTTTCTAAGTTGCCTCCGCCAATGGTTCCTTTAATCGTACCGTCAGCCAACACCAACATTTTAGCCCCAACTTTTCGTGGAGTAGAGCCTTTGGTGTGAATAATGATACATAATGCTGCATCAATTCCATTTTTCCTAACCTTTTCTATTTCGCTATAGATGTTCATTTAGCCCCTCCCGACCTCCCCGAAGGGGAGGAGATTCCAGCACACTTGCCTACTATAGTAATTAAAATTAACCGATTCATTCTTTGTAATTCATAATAGTTTATAATTCATTTTTTCTCGTTCCTCTACACAAGCCCCTCCTTCGGAGGGGCTGGGGAGGCTTTTATAATCTTGAGGCGTATTAATGTTTATCAAGATATTCGAACTATTTACCTCAACATATTTTTTATCAAATTGATTTATAACTTCTTTCAAGGTATTATATTTTTCGTAATTATTAATAATCTCATCAATTACTATTTTACTAATAATAATAGGGTGTCCAGCTTTTTGGTTATAAGTTGGAATAGTTGTCCCATTTAACTTTTTTTCTTTACATAATGTATGAATTACTTCTTCATCTACAAAAGGATTATCCACATTGTGTATAAATGCGAAATCAACTTCTTTTAATTCTTTTAATGCAATATATAAAGAATATAACCTTCCTTTTTCTGGATAACTATTTTGAATAATCGTTGCATGTAGCTCTAAAAACTCAATTCTATCGGCATAATCCGTTAAAAAAAATGCTTTATTTAACGAAATCACCATTTTTTTAAACCCCAAACATTTATACCTGTTTATTGTAGTTTCTAAAAAAGTGGCATTATCTTCAAAAATTAACCACGGTTTTGGAAAATTCATTCTACTTGAATTCCCTCCAGATAAGACTATTACGGCAATACTATCCACTTTTTTCTTGAATAAATCTTAATCCTCTAAATTCTTTATAATTGCTAGCACATTAAATGATATTAATCATTATTCAATATGACAAGCATCATAAACAACAGTAAAAGTGTTTACTAATTTTATTCACGAATTATGACGCAATTGTAACTATACCAACTGAATTTTCTTTTTTGCTTGATAGCAAGGTATAGCATTTCATTTTTAATATCAAGTAGAAAAGTAAACCACAGCAAGTTGGTTAAGTTTTAAACTAAATGTTAAGATATGAAAGATTTGAAACAAATAATTAACGAATGTAAGGAATTATCGTTCGATTTAAATTTCACACGAGCAAAAAAATGGAAAGAAGAAAAACCCGGAAGAGTTCTTGTGGGTTATATGCCTATTTATTTTCCTCGTGAAATTATCCATGCTGCTGGCGGTATGGCGGTTGGTGTTTTTGGTGGTGGTGACCGTAAGCAAATTATTAAAGGAGATGCTTATTATCAGTCGTACATCTGTCATATTCCAAGAAGTATTATGGAATTAGCTTTAGATAAACACATGGATCATTTTGATGGATTTATTTTTCCTTCCATTTGCGATGTTATCCGAAATCTTTCAGGAATTTTCAAACAACATAAATTAGGAAAGTTTGTAAAATACATGGATTTTCCACAAAACTTCTTGCCTCAAATTGGTGGAGTATTTTACCAACAAGAAATGGAACATGTGCTGGAATATATCAAAGAAATTAATGGAAAAGTGCCAACAACAGCAGAATTAAATCATTCCATTGATTTATACAATAAAAATCGCCAAATGATTGAATTTATCTACGATATTCGTCAAGATTTTCCTTGGAGATTAAGCATAGAAGATGTATATCATATTGTTAGAGCCGGAACAGTAATTCCTGTAGAAGAACACAACGAAATTTTAGAACAAGTTTGTGCACACATTAAAGAAAACATAGGCGTTCCTCAAGATAAAATTAAAGTAGTAATATCAGGAGCTTTTTGTGAGCAACCTGCCATAGGTTTAATTAGAGCAGTGGAAGAAGCTGGTTGTTATGTGGTAGATGATGATTACATGTTGGGTTCAAGAATGATTCTTGGAGATATTGTTGCAAAAACCAACAAACCTTTAGAAGCCATCTCCAATTCATACATCAAACAAAGTCAGTATTCATCTTCAATTTATGATGTAAACAACCCAAAAGAATACCGTTTGGCTAAAATTGTTAAAGAACGTGGAGCAAACGGAGTAATTTTCGCTGCGGCAAGCTTCTGCGACCCTAGTTTATTAGACGCCCCAATTTTCCAAAATGCTTTTAACAAATTAGGTATTCGATACATCGCATTTCAATACAGCGAAAACATCAATCAATTTAAAGTAATTAAAGAACAAGTAGGTGCTTTCTCAGACTCTATTAAGTTATGGGAAGATGAACCGGCTGCTATTAGTAACATCAATCTAACTGCTACCGACTCTTGCAAACACTAATTAACGCTAATAATATGAACGAGTTTAACTATTTATTGTTTTGGGTTGAATCAACTTTTAAACTTTAAACTTTAAACTTTAAACTTTTAAAATATGTCTCAAGAAGCTCAAAAAGAAAAAAGTATGATTCTCCAAAAGGAGATGATTGAAGGACTATTCAACGACTTAGATCATGCAAAAGAATTAGGTAAAAAGGTGTGCTATACTTTTGTGCCTGGTAACCTTTCTGAATTAATCAGAACATTTGATATGTTACCTGTATATCCTGAAATTAATGCTTTGCAAAGTGCTATGCGTAAAAAATCGGGTGGATACATTAAAGAAGCTGAAAAAAATGCTCACTCAGAAGACGTTTGTACTTATGTAAAATGCGATGTAGGAATGTTAATGAAAGGAAACATTGGACCAACAGGAACAAAAATTCCTGAGCCGGATGTATTACTTTTAAGTTATACGGGTTGTTTTACGTTTATGAAATGGTTTGAAACCTTAAAAAGAGAATACCCAAACGCTAAAGTTATTATGGTGCATACTCCTTATCAGGAAAATGCAAAAATGACTCCTCAAATGGTGGAATACATGGTAAAACAGTTTAAGGAAGAAGTCATTCCTCAAATGGAAGCCGTTACAGGAATTAAATATGATGAAGCAAAATTGCGACGAATGTTGGCTTTATCGAAAGAATCGGAAGACTGGATTACCAAAATTTTTGACACCACAAAACACCGCCCATCGCCAATTGATGCCTATTTCGCAGGTGTTTATTACATCGGCCCAATAAACATTGGTTTTAGAGGAACACAAGAAGCTGTAGATTATTACAAAGAATTGTATTCAGAAATTCAAGAACGAATCCGTTTAGGATTAGGGCCAATTACTCCTGAAGGAGAAATGAAAGAAGAAAAATACCGTTTGGTAGTTGAAGGTCCACCAAACTGGACAAGTTTCCGTGAGTTCTGGAAAATTTTCTACGACATGGGAGCTGTGATTGTAGCTTCATCTTATACCAAAGTTGGTGGTGTTTATGATTTAGGATGGAGACACGACCCGTCGAGACCACTTGAATCATTGGCTGAATATTGTATGAATTGTTATACCAATTTAAACATCCCACAACGTATTGATTTGCTTTCAAAATGTATAACAGATTATGAAGCTGATGGTTACATTACCAACTCTATTAAAAGTTGTAATTCTTTCTCTGCGGGTCAGTTGGGTATGATGCGTGAAATAGAAGACCGTTTAGAAGTTCCTGTGGGATTTATTGAATCTGATTTGGTTGACCCTCGTTACTTCTCCTATTCAAATATTAAAAATCGGTTAGAATCGTATTTCCAAATGTTGGAACAACGAAAAATAATGGAAAAAGAAAATGTATAATAGTTAACAGTTCTCGGTTAACAGTGAACAGTGAACTGAAAACCGTGAACCGAAATCCAAAAAAATAAAAAACTATGAAAAAATACTATTTAGGAATCGACCTTGGCTCAACCACTTCAAAGGCAGTTATCATCAACGAAAAGGATGAAATTGTAGGAAGAGGAATAACCAACACCAGAGCTAATTATAAAGTTGCAGCTGACATTGCCCGTGATGAAGCGGTATATGATGCACGTTTTAACTTACTTCAGCGTAAAATTGGAGAAGACGTTACTAAGCCCGAATTTAAAAAATACATGCAGGATTTACGTAGCGTATTCCAATATGGTCAGTTTAGAAGACGAATGGAAAGCCTAGAAAGAATGCTAAACAAAACCGTAAGCGAATATAACTACGAAAACAAAGTTGCCATTTTGGTAAAACTGAAAGAAATCATCGAAACCATTCGTCCACAAATTCAACACGGATTTATCAATGAAGATTTAGGTTCAAAAAATCAATTTTTCCGTGATATTGTTAGCGAAAAATACAATGTTGAAGTGGAAGCAAAAGGTAAAGAATTTTATGAGCCTTTAATGTTGGCTTTCGATAAAAGTATTACTCCCATTGAAAACGAAATGGTTCATTACAATTTTAAAGAATTGGTATTGGAAGCCATGAAAATATTGGATGAAAAATACAAAGGTTTAGCCGATGAGCAAGAAGATGGTAGTAAAGAAGATTGGTATTATGCTCAGTTAAATGCAGTGAAAGACAACTATAAAAATGTTGAATTTACACTGAGAGACCACATCGAAGATATTGCAAACGAAGAAATTCATGTAGCTAAAATGGTTGGAACCGGTTATGGTAGAGCATTATTGCCTTTCCCTGAAGATTGTATAAAGTCTGAAATTTTATGCCATGCTTACGGTGCACATGCCATTTTTCCGAATACCAGAACCGTATTAGATATTGGCGGACAAGATACCAAAGCAATTCAGGTAGATAGTCATGGATTAGTTACCAGTTTCCACATGAATGATAGGTGTGCAGCAGGTTGTGGTCGTTACTTGGGTTATATTGCGGATGAGTTTGGTTTATCGTTAAACGAACTTGGACCAGAAGCAAATAGAGCTACCAAAGAAACAACCATCTGTTCCACTTGTACGGTGTTTGCCGGAGCTGAAGTAAAAGAATTATTACACAATGGAGAAGAACGTCCAAACATATTAGCAGGTTTACACAAAGCCATTGTTCAACGAGCTATGTCACTGATTGCACGATCTGGTGGTGTTCGTAACGAATTTACTTTTACAGGTGGTGTTGCAAGAAATGAAGCAGTATTAAAATATGTAAAACAAATGGTAACCGATTCTTATGGTGATGTAACCATGAATATCCACACCGATTCTATTTTTATGGGAGCCTTAGGTGGAGCTATGTTCGCCAGAAGAAACATCAGTGCTGATTTGCCAAATGCAAAAGAAAAAGCGAAACAAGAAAATTAAATATGTTTATAAGGTTTAGAAGTTTATAAGGTTAGAAAAAACCGCCTAAACTTCTAAACCACTAAACTTCTAAACTTAAAAAAATGAAAAATACAATTTACACCATAGGAGTTGACGTAGGCGGAAGCTATGTTAAAACTGCATTAATGGAATACAACGCTGCAACGGGCGACCATAAATTGATTGATAAACAAACAGAAAAAATCAGAAAGCGAGACCCTAAAGATGTGGTGGTTGATTCCGTTGACATGATTTTGAAAAGAAATAATCTAGATTATGATAAAGACATTTCTTATTTGGCTTCAACTGGCGAAGGTGAAATGGTTGAGAAAAAAACAGGACACTTTTATAGTATGACGTGCCATGCAAGAGGAGGCGTGTTTTTTGCTCCAACAGCCAAAACTGTGGTTGACATGGGTGGTTTATATGTTAGGGCTATTAAAATTGACCCAAGAGGAAAAGTAATGGATTACAAAATGACTGGTCAATGTGCTTCTGGTTCAGGTCAGTTTATCGAAAACATTTCTCGTTATTTAGGTTTAGCTATTGAAGAAGTTGGCGAAATTTCTTTAAAAGCCGACAATCCTGAAGTCCCTTCTGGAATTTGTGCGGTATTAGCCGAAACCGATGTTATTAACTTGGTTTCTAAAGGACTTTCAACACCAAATATTGTTAAAGGAATTAATATTTCTATTGCTCAACGTGTAGTAAAATTATTAGGTTCTCTTAATGCAGAAACTCCAATCGTTTTAGTTGGTGGAATGGGTATGAATGTAGGAATGATTCAAGCTATTGAAGAGCAAGCAATGGAAAACAAGAAAAAAGCATTTGATTTTATTGCTCACCCAAATGCCATTTATTCTGGTGCAATTGGAGCTGCTCTTTGGGGTGGATTTAGATATTATAAACTAAAAGAAAAAGAAGCTGCTGTAGTAGCGTAACTCCCCCTCCCTTTGGGAGGGTTGGGGTGTGACTCAAACCTTGAAAGATGGATACAGAAATAATAAATAGAACAAAAAAAGACATGGTGGTAGCACATGAATTAGATACGCTTTTTAAACCCAAATCTATTGCCATCATTGGGGCGTCAACCAAAGATCTTTCTATTGGTAATGTAATCATTAAAAATTTACTTCATTTTGGTTTTAAAGGCTCAATTTATCCCATAAATCCAAAAGCACCAGAAGTAAGAGGGCTTAAAGCTTACCCTACTATATTTGATATTCCTGGAAATATTGACTTAGCACACGTTATTGTTCCAAGTGAGTTTGTTCCTCAAATCATAGAAGATTGTGGTAAAAGAGGAATAAAATCAGTCATCATTAATTCTGCTGGGTTTAGCGAAATGGGTAAAGAAGGCATAGCTTTACAAAATGCATTTTTAGCAAAAGCAAAAGAATACGGCGTTCGTATTTTTGGGCCAAATTGTCAGGGGATTATCAATTGCGACCCCGAATACAATGCGTATTGCGATTTTACCTTTACGTTTCCAAAACCGGGTTCAATTTCAATTGTTGCATTAAGTGGTGGTGTTGGGGCATTTATTATGCAAAGTTTATTCGATTTAGAAATTGGTATGCGAATGTACGCTTCCAACGGAAATGCCTGCGATGTTTCTATTCCAGATGTGGTAGAATATTACGGTGAAGACGAAGGAACAAAAGCCATTATTTTATACACCGAAGGTTTTTCCAATCCTAAGGAATTTATGGATGTGGCGAAAAAAGTAGCCAAGAAAAAACCAATTCTTGCCATGAAAGCGGGCCGTACCGAAGAAGGTGCAAAAGCGGCAGCATCACATACTGGTTCATTGGCAGGAGTGGATATTTCAACAGAGTTAATTTTTGAAAAAATAGGAATTCTTGCTTTTAATAATGAGGAAGAAATGTGTCAAACTTCCATGGCATTTGCTACACAACCTATTCCAAAAGGAAACCGGGTGGGAATTATTACCAATACGGGCGGACCCGCAGTTATTGCAACTGATGAATTGGTGAGTGCAGGAATGGTTTTACCTTCATTATCGGAAAAAGCCAAAGCAATTTTAACTGAAACCATGTTACCCGAAGCAAGCATTAATAATCCTATTGATGTAGTTGCTACTGGTGGTGGGCAACATTTTAGAAGTGCGTTAGATGTGTTGATGAACGAAGATACGATTGATTCTATTTACATCAATTTTGTTACCGCACCTTTTACCGATACCGATGAGGTGGCTCGTCAAATTGTGGAAGTAAATAAAATGCACAAAAAACCCATTGTTTGTAATTTTATGACCAACCAAAGTATGGAGCGTTATCAAATTACCACCAAAATAATGAAAGATGGCGGTGTTCCTTGTTATGCCTTCCCAACTACTGCTGCAAAAGCATTAGGAGCTTTGTACAAATATCATCAGGTAAGTACTCGAAATATCGGTGAAGCAAAAATTTTTACAGATGTAAAAAAAGATAAAGCTCTCGCCATCATCAATGAAGCAAAAAAAGAAGGAAAAACGTTCCTTTCTTCAGCTCAAGTATATAATTTATTAGCACAATATGGCATTCCGGTTGCCGATTGGAGGATAGCAGACTCAATCGAAGATGCTGTTAAAGCTACCGCTGAAATTGGTTTTCCTGTGGTAGTAAAAGCCGATGCCGAATCGTTGGTTCATAAAAGTGATATGGGCGGAGTTGCCATCAACTTAAAAAATGAAGCAGAAGTTAGAACAGTGATTGAAAACATGAAAGCAAAATTCAATGCACCTGATTTGAAATTTTTTATTCAAAAATTCTTACCAGGTGGCAGAGAATTAATTGCCGGAGTAATTGCCAAAAAAGACTTAGGGCACTTAATCATGTTCGGAATTGGCGGAATTTATGTGGAAGTGTTGAAAGATGTAGTATTCAAAATTGCCCCTGTTACAGAAGTGGAAGCCAACGAAATGTTAACCAAAATAAAAACTGCAAAATTATTGGATGGTGTTCGTGGCGAAAAAGGAATTCACAAAAAAAGTGTTATTGAAATTATTCAACGATTGTCACAATTAGTATGTGATTTGCCAATGATACAAGAAATGGATTTAAACCCTATTATGGCTTTTGAAGACAAGGCATTTGTAGTAGATGCTAGAATAAAAATTTGAAAATTAACCAATTTGTCAGTTCGAGTGCCACACCTTTATTGTGTGGCGTATCGAGAACTTAAAAATAAAAACTATGGAACAAGAAAAAAAACCGTACAAAATTGAATCAGCCAAAATAATGAAACAAGTAATGGGCGATTATTTTCTTGGCTTTAAGGATACCAAGAAAAAAGTGGCTTGGTGCACCAGTGTTGGTCCTGCCGAATTGTTACGTTCTTTTGGATTTGATGTACATTTTCCAGAAAATCATGGAGCTTTATTAGGAGCAACACGAACTGCTAATGATTTTATTCCAGAAGCTACTAAATTGGGTTATTCCAACAACATTTGTTCGTATTTAACTGCTGATGTAGGTTCATACATGAAAAAATCGACTCCACTTACCGAGCATTATGGTTTAGAAACTCCACCAAAACCCGATCTAATTGTATTTAACACTAATCAATGCCGAGAAGTTCAAGATTGGTTTACCTATTTTGCCAGAGAGTTTAACTGTCCGGTATATGGAATAACTCCACCTCGCCACGTTGATGAAGTTACTCAGAAAGAAATTGACGATGTTTCGGCTCAGTTTAAAGCCATGATTCCGATTTGCGAACAAGTAAGCGGACAAAAATTCGATTTAGACAAGTTTAGAGAAACCATCCGTTTAAGCAAAGAAGCCACCGATTTATGGAAAGAAGTTTTGTGGACAGCGACTTCTTCACCTTCTCCAATCAGCTTTTTTGATGCTACCATTCACATGGGGCCAATAGTAGTTTTGAGAGGAACACAAGTAGCAAAAGATTATTATGCAATACTTTTAAAAGAATTGAAAGGCAATGTAGAAAAAGGTGTTGGGTTTTTAGAAAAAGAAAAATGCCGTATTTATTGGGACGGAATGCCAATTTGGGGAAAATTAAGACCATTGGCTGATTTATTTCTTCAAAACAATGCGGCAATCGTTGCTTCAACCTATTGTAACAGTTGGGTGTTTGATGCCTTCGACCCCGCTCATCCATTCGAATCATCAGCAAAAGCTTACACCGAAATATTCATCAATAGAAGCGAAGAAGCCAAAGAAAAAATATTAACTCGATTGGTAAAAGATTTTAGAATTGACGGAATGATATTCCACAACGCTAAAACTTGTTTCAACAACTCCAATTCAAATTTTGGTATGCCACAACGAATTACCGCTAAACTAGGTATTCCAACCTTAATTATTGAAGGAGATTTATGTGATTTACGTTTCTATTCTGAAGGGCAAAGCATTACAAAAATTGAAACATTTATTGAGCAAATTGAAGATGCCAAAATAACCTGTTAAAGATATGCAAGGAAGTAACAACATACCAAATTTTAATCCCCCGATAGCTATCGGGGTTGATGGAAGAAAACTTACTTCAGAACAAGTAACGGAATTGTTAAAAACAACATGTCATTACGTGGACTACGTTGTTTTTACACAAAACAGTAAAGAACAATTGGTGGCTTTAATATTCCCTGATAAAAACCAATTACTTCATCCTGATTATCAAAAAACTCCTGAAGAAGGCTGTTTTTGCCCACGTAATTTAGAAGAAGTAGGAAAATGTTTAACGAGTTGTTTGAAAAAAGCAAATGCCGACTTAACCAAACAAAATACGCCTATCTCTTTAGCCATTATTGTTGGCGAAAAATATACTGCTGAAAATGGAAAATTAACCGATTTCGGAGTCGAAAAAATTAAAACCATCATTGAACAACACAAAACACAATTTTTAAATGATGATGTTTATGTTATTGATTTGGAAAAATAACGCTATGTAAACAAGGGAGTATGATCCCTTGTCAAATAAAATAGAGAATGAGCAAAAAAAATAAAATACGTGTTGGAGTTATTGGTCTTGGACCTGTGGGGATGATTCTTGCTGTAAAATTGCAAGAAGCAGGTTGTGACGTGGCTTTGTGCGAAGTAAACGAAGTAAAAGCCAATAAAATAAAAAATGAAGGATTAATCCTTGAAAATGTTATTAATCAAAAAGCCAAATTTGATAAAGTAGTTACTTCTATTACTGAGCTAGAAGATTGGGATGCCGATTATTTGTTTTTTGCTTTAAAATCTAACCATACAGCTGGAGCGGTTAAACAAGCTCAAGTATTGAATACCGAAAAACTAAAAGTAATTTCTGCACAAAACGGAATAGAAGTTGAGCAGCTTTTGGTTGCTGGTTTTGGCGAAAGTAAAACCATACGTTTTGTAGTAAATTTTGCAGGAAATTCCTCAACCCCAAACACTACAAGAGTTACTTTTTTTACTCCACCCAACTACATTGGCTCTATAAATGATGCTTGTGCAGATAACGCCAAAGAAATTGCCGATTTATTAACTTCGGTTTCTTTAGAAACAAAAGCTCTAAATTCCTTTGAACTCCTAAAACGAGTATGGGAAAAAACCATTTTAAATGCAGCACTTAGCCCATTGTGCGGGGTAAGTCGATTAACCATGGCAGAAGCCATGAGTGACCCCGATACTGTTGAGCTAATTGAGCAAGTTATTAATGAAGGAGTACAAGTTGCTGAGGCAGAAAAAATACGTTTTCCCGATGATTTTGTTCGCCAGTGTATGCGTTACCTCAAAAAAGGTGGCGACCATTTTCCTTCATTGGCGGTGGATTTAATCAACAATCGACCAACCGAAATTGATTATTTTAATGGTAAAATTGTAGAATACGGTCGTAAACACTACATCAGAACTTCATTAAACCTTGCTTTTACCAACATGGTTAAAGCCATGACCAATAAAAATATTATTTCCAGAATACCTGGCGCAGCTGGCGATGTAACTAAAAAAATTCTTGAAAAAGGTTTGGTGAATAAAAAATACAATCCAACTTCACATAAAAATGAGAACTTCTTTTTAGGAGTCGATTTAGGTTCTGCTTTTGGTAAATTTAGTGTGGTTGACGAAAAAGGAACTTCTCTTTTCAGGTATTTTTTACCAACGCTGGGCAACGACAAACAAGCCTTTAAAAATGTAATGCAAACCATTGCTTCCAACTTTAACATTACCTACAGTTGTGCAACAGGTTACGGACGTAAACATTTTACAGAAACTGATATTGTAAAAACTGAAATAAACTGTGCTGCAGTAGGCGTTTCATTTTTTCATAAAGGCGAAAAAAATATTATCGACATTGGTGGTGAAGACATCAAAGTGATTCATTGCGATAAGGAAAATAATGTGGCTAATTTTTACATGAACGACAAGTGTGCTGCTGGAACAGGCTCTTTTTTAGCTGAAATTGCTGAAAGAGTAAACATCAATATTGAAGACATGAGTAGCTTGGCTTCTTTATCAAAATACGACAAAGAACTCAATAGTTTTTGTACTGTTTTTGCCAAAACAGAAATAATGAATTGGATTTTTGATGGCATGTCGTTAGAGGATATTTCCCGTGGTATTTACATTTCTATTGCCAATAAAGTGGCTAAAATGCGATTAGACCCGGGCATCCCAACATTTATGATTGGAGGAGTTGTTCAACATCACCCTTATTTAAAAGATCTACTAAACGAAAAATTTAATAAAGACATTCAAATTATTGAAAGCCCACAATACGTGGTTTCTTTTGGTGCAGCTATTATTTCTCTTCAACATTACACTAAAAAAAATAGTGTTGATGTTGATGAAATCAAAAAACCAGTTATTTCTTAAATGAAAAAAACTAAATTACATATCATCTTCGAAGGTTATCGCAACATTAAGCGACCAGAAAGCGATTTGTAATTTTTGTGATTTCTATTAAAATCACTAGCCATTCTATGATTGTGGTCATAGTTTTTCGGCTCGCTTATTTCTAATTTTCAAACTCATATTTTTTTAATACTAAAATTCAATAAAATGGCTTATCAATTCAAAAATTTAAACCTCAAGAAACTAACTGTTATCGGTGCTGGTCAAATTGGCCCAGACATTTGTTTACACTTTGCAAAAGTATTTGTAAAAGACAATGTTGAATTTGTTATTATCGACATTTCTCCCGAAGCATTAGCAAATGCTAAAGCAAAAATTGAAAAGAAAATTAGTAAAGGAGTTGAAACAGGAGCTTTTAAGGCCGACATAGCTGAAATGATGAACAAAAGTATTACGTATTCATCAGATTATAATTTAATCAAAGGCTCAGGAATTGTATTGGAAGCAGCAACTGAAGACGGTAGAATTAAAGACCTTATTTTTAAACAAGTTGAAGCTTTAACAGACGATTCTTGTTTGTTTTTATCTAATTCTTCACACATGCAGCCCGAAGTAATTTTTAGAAACATTGCCAACAAAAAAAGATGTTTGGTTACTCATTATTTCTTTCCTGCTGATAGAAACCCTGTGGTTGAGGTGGTTCCTGGAAAAGACACCAATCCTCAAATTACAGCAGATTTATTAGGCTTTTACGAAGCAATTGGTAAAGTTCCAATTGAAGTGGGAAGTTCTTACGGTTATGCCGTCGACCCTATTTTTGAAGGCTTGTGTGAATTAGCCATCCTTTGTTTAGAAAAAGGTTATGGAACAATTAAAGAAATTGATAAAATAGCTCAAACTACTTTAAAGCAAGGCGTTGGACCGTTTACAGCTTTAAACTTAACAGGCGGTAATCCAATTACCAATCATGGTTTAGAGGAAATGCGTGAAACACATATTGCTTGGTTTAGATCTCCAAAAACATTACAAGAAGCTACTGCCAATAAAACTTTGTGGGATACAGCAAAAAGAGGTGAAGAAGTAACTGTTAGTCCAGAAAAAGCTGAAGTTTTAAGAAAACAATTTTTAGGAGGATATTTTGCTCTTTGTTGTTACATCATCGATTTAGGAATTACCAATATAAATGATTTAGACATGGCTGCAGAAATTGCTTTGGTTATTGCTTCACCATTTACTTTAATGAATAAAATTGGCATCAACGAATCTCACTCATTAGTTAAAGAATGGTGTGCAGAACATACCGAATTTCCTTTTCCAAAATCATTGGATAAAGCAAAAGCTGAAGGTGGATGGAAAGTTTCGAGAATTGTTGCTAAAACTCATAACAATATTGCAGTTTTAACCATTAGAAGACCGCAAGTACTCAATGCATTAAATTTAGGTGTATTAACTAATTTGAAAGACGAAATTATCAAAGCAGAAAATGATTCCAATATTCATGGAATTGTTATCACAGGATTTGGAACAAAAGCTTTTGTTTCTGGTGCTGATATCAACATGTTAGCGGCTTTAAAAACTCCCGAAGAGGGATATAATAACTCACATACTTTTCAACAATTAATCAATACCATTGAAGATTGTAAAAAACCAACAGTTTGTGCATTAAATGGATTTGCTTTTGGTGGAGGCAATGAATTAGCAATTACTTGTACTGCAAGGGTTGCTATAAAGGGATTACCAGTTGTGGCTTGTCAGCCTGAAGCTAACTTAGGATTTATTCCGGGTTCTGGAGGAACACAACGTTTGCCACGATTAGTTGGAGTTGATGTTGCTGCCGAAATACTTCGTACAGCCCGACCAGTTTCTGGTAAAGAAGCTTTAGAAATAGGATTAATTGACAAAGAAATTGAAGGTGATTTAATTGAAGGAGCTGTTGAATTTGCTAAAAAATTAGCAAAGGGAGAAATTCAACCTCGAAAATTTGTGACCAATGGAACCCATGAAAATTTAACTCCTAAAGAAATAAATATTGGTCATTTGAGTAAAAAAATTGACCACATCATGAACAAAGCTATTTACGATGGAATTAAACTTCCATTAAATGAAGCATTGGAATTAGAATCAAAACTTTTTGGTGAATGTATTTTAACCGATGATATGAAAATTGGTTTAGATAATTTTTTAACCAACGGACCAAGAGCTAAAGCAGAATTTAAACATAAATAGTTTGGAGTTTATATATTTAGTAGGTTAGAAAACAGTATTCTAACCTTATAAACTTCTAACCTTATAAACTTTAAAATGAAATACAAAATTGGCATAGATGTAGGCGGAACCTTTACCGACTTTTTTTTAGTCGCTGATAATGGTGACTCATTAATTCACAAAACATTGTCTACACCAGAGGATTCTTCAGAAGGTTTTATTACTGGCTTAAAGGAAATGGCAGAACAATTGAATTTGCCAGTAGCATCTTTTATTGATAACATTGATACCATCGTTCATGGAACAACAGTAGCTACCAATGCATTATTGACTTTGGGAGGTGCAAAAACTGCTTTAATTACCACTAAAGGTTTTAGAGATGCCTTGGAAATGCGAAGAGGTATTCGTGAAGAACGTTACGACAATCACTATAAAAATGTAACGCCTTTAGTTCCAAGATATTTACGATACACCATCAATGAAAGAATTGATTCGGTTGGAACTATTTTACACCCAATTGATTTTGCTGAATTAGATGCTATCGTTTCAAAAATAAAAGAGGAAGACGTAAAAGCAGTTGCCATCTGTTTTATGAATTCTTATTTAAACAGTGAAAATGAAAAAATTGCCACTGAATATCTTAGAAAATCATTACCAAACACTTATATTTCTGCATCTTATGAAGTTTTGCCATCTGTTCGATTTTACGAACGAGTGAGTACAACAGTAGTAAACGCTTACATTGGTGTTGTTGTAGATTCGTATTTAAAATCATTATTAGCAAAACTCAAAAAATTAAATTTCAACGGTAAGTTGATGATTATGCAATCGAACGGAGGTGTTGTAACTCCCGAAATTGCAGGTAAAATTGCTGCCGTGGCAGTTCTTTCAGGACCAGCCGCAGCTCCAATTGCAGGTGCATATTATGCCAATTTATTGGGATATGACAATTGCATTACCATGGATATGGGAGGCACCAGTTTTGATGCGTCTTTGGTGGTAAACAAACAGTGCGTTACCAGTACCGATGCTGATATTGACAGGTATAGAGTGGCATTGCCAACATTAGATATTATTACCATTGGTGCAGGTGGAGGAAGTATTGGTTGGGTGGACAATGGAGGATTATTGCAAATGGGACCAAAAAGTGCAGGTTCGTTACCTGGCCCTATTTCATACAATAGAGGTGGCGAAAAACCTACATGTACAGATGCAGACCTAATTCTAGGCTATTTAGATCCAAACTTTTTTGCTGGAGGAAAATACAAACTCAATAAAGAAAAAACAATTGAAGTAACCGAAAAAGGGTTGGGGAAAAATCTTGGCTTAAGTGCAGTAGAAGTTGCTGCTGGAATGTACAGAGTCATCAACATGAACATGGCTCAAGGTGTTCGTCAGGTTTCGGTTGAACGAGGTTACGACCCAAGAGAATTTTTAATGATTTGTGCTGGTGGAGCTGGTTCAATTCACGCAGGTGAAATTTGTCGTGAGTTAGAAATACCAATGTTTGTAGTTCCAAGTGTTGCCCCAATTTTTTGTGCAGCAGGAATGTTGTTAGGAGATTTAAAACACGATTACGTTCGTTCATACATGACAAAATTCTCTGGTTTGGATAAAGTGGCATTCTTAAAATTGTATGATGAAATGAAAGCTGAATCCATCAAAACATTGATTGCAGAAGGAATTACTGAAGATAAAATCCAATTCATACCATCATTAGATTTAAGATACATTGGTCAATACCACGAAGTTCCACTAGAAGTTTCGATGGACGATGTTTACGGTTTTAATTTGGAAGCTATAAAAAATGCTTTCCATAAAGAACATAGCCGTCAATTTGGTTATGATTTAAAAGTAGGAGGAACAGAATTAGAAGTCATTAACATTCGATTTAGAGCGGTTGGAATTACAGAAAAACCACATTCTTTATCAGGAAACATAACCAAAGGAGCAAATACCTTACAAGAAGCGTTGAAAGGAAAAAGAATGGCTTATGTGCCTGAAAAAGCTGAAATGCAAGAAGTTCCTGTTTATGATGGCGACATCTTAAACAGCAATTTTAAAATAAATGGACCAGCCATTATCGAACAAGTAAATACCACTGTTTTTCTGGGTGAAAGTTATAACTGCGAAACAGGAATTGGAGGTGCATTTATTGTTTACAATAAAATATTAATGCCGGAGGGGTTTAATAAGTTGGAAGACAGAAGTCGGAAGACCGAAGCCCAAAAAATGTAAACTAATGATTAAGATAGATAAAATATTATTGAGCATCTTTCAACGAGCGTTTAAGTCGATAACCGATGAAATGAGTATTTCATTAACAAAAACGACCCGTTCACCAATTTTGTGCGAAGCAAAAGATTTCGTTACAGGATTATATGATGCTGAAGGAAATATGTTGGAACAAACCGAAAATCTTCCCATTTTGAGTTTTTCATTAGGTCCAGTTTGTAAAGTTATTTTAGACCAATATGGCGAAAATATTTTTGAAGGTGATGTTATTATTCACAACGATGTATTCTCGATGGGCAATCAAAATAACGATGTGGCTATTTTCAAACCCATTTTTTGTGAAGGAACGCTAATTGGTTGGTCGGCAGCAAAAGGTCACCAAGCAGATATAGGCGGTGCTGTGCAAGGTGGCTATAACCCAAATGCTACAGAAGTTTGGCAAGAAGCCTTGAGAATTCCAGCTGTTAAATTATATGAAAAAGGAAAATTTAGGGAAGATGTTTGGAACTTGATTTTTGCCAACATCCGACTAACCATGGTTCAGGAAGATATTAAAGCACAAATTGGGGCTTGTAGTTTAGGCGAAAGAAGATTAAATGCACTAGTTAGTAAATACGGAATAGCATGTTATGAGGCTCACAAAAAAGAACTTTTTAACAGTACCGAAACCATGATGCGGGCAGAAATTGCTTCAGTACCCAACGGAAAATATGAAGGTAGCAGCATGGTTTATTATGACGGCAAACACCCAGGTTCAAAGTTTGAAATAAAAGCCATCATCACTGTAAAAGACGAAGAAATAATTTTCGATTTTTCTGAATCTTCACCTCAAACCAATGGGTTTGTAAATGGAACTTATACTTCATCTTGCTCTGCAATTACTTTAACATTTTTGCAAATGGTTAATCCCAACATTCCTCATAATCAAGGAATGATTAGACCATTAAAATATATCGTACCTGAAGGAACAATTTTAAATGCCTCCTACCCTAAAGCAACCACTTTTGGAAATCATTTGTGTCCACAAATTGCCGATTCAATTTTTAAAGCATTAGGACCAGCAATGCCTGGAAGAGTTACTGCTGGATGGAATCACTTGTTATGTTCTTTGTTTACTGGTGATCATCCAAGAACAAAAGAAAAATATGTTGACATCTGTTTTATGGGATTAAAAGGTGGTTCTGGAGCATTAGAAGGTGATGATGGTTACGACCATATTGGTATGATTGACGCTTCAGGCGGATTGTTAGACCAAGATTATGAAATGTACGAACAACAAACACCTCATTTAATTTTAAAACATGAATACCTCACCAACTCTGGTGGAGTTGGAAAATGGAGAGGTGGTTTAGGTATAGAAACTATTATCAAAATGGGAGGAGAAAATACAAAAATGGTTGTTTTTGGTGATGGCGATGTGGAACCAAATTATGGTCTTTTTGGTGGAAAAGGAAGTGTTTTAAACAGTATAACTTTAACTTATCCTAATGGCGAAAATCACATTCCAAAAAGTAAAGATATTGTTGAAGGAATTCCAGACGGAACAGTTTATAAACAAGTAGCTGGAGGCGGTGGTGGATATGGAAATCCTAACGAAAGAGATAGAGAAGCGGTAAGATGGGATTTAAGAAACGAAGTGATTACAGAAGAACAAGCTATAAATGAATATGGATTGAAATAGTTACCAGTTTAGGGTTTAGAGTTTCTTGTTATTTAGAAACCCTAAACCCTAAACTCTAAACCCTAAACTAATGAATAAACACAAAACAATATTACCAGAAGGCTGGCCAACTCCCAAAGGATATGCGAACGGAATACTTGCAGCAAAAGGTAGAACACTTTTTTTAGCTGGTCAGGTGGGTTGGAGTACTGAAGAGAAATTTGCGAGCGATAAATTGGTTCCTCAATTTGAACAAGCGTTAAAAAATATTATTGCTATTGTTGAAAAGGCTGGAGGAAAATCTACCGACATCTGCAAAATGACCTGTTTTTGTAAAGACAGAGCTCAATATTTAGCGACAAGAAGTGAACTCGGAACAATATGGAAAAATATTATGGGAAAACATTACCCTTGCATGAGTATGATTTTCGTGGTAGATTTATTAGACCACCCAGCTTTAATAGAAATCGAAGCAATGGCTATAATTCCTGAATAAATGGACTTTGAACTAAATGACATACAAAAATCAGTACAACAAACCTTCAAGGACTTTGTTGATAGAAGAGTTATGCCTCAAGCAGCAGCTATTGATGAAAATGCCGAATTTCCTAAAGAACTTTTCAAAGAAGTGGGTGATTTAGGCTTTTTCGGAATGCGTTACCCTGAAAATGCTGGTGGTACCAACATGGATATTCTTTCTTATTGTTTAGCAGTGATAGAACTTTCTAGAGGCTCGATGTCGCTTGCTGCAGCTTGTACCATGCAATCGTTAATGGCTACTTATTTTTTATTTCGATTTGGAGATGATGAAGTTAAAAAACATTTTGATGCAGCCATGCGAGGAGAAGAAATTGGTGCAATTTGTATGACCGAACCCAATGCTGGTAGTGATTTGTTTGCTATACAAACTAAAGCATTAGTAAAGGATGACCATTTTTTATTGAATGGGCAAAAAACTTGGGTTACCTCTGCTCCTGTAGCCAATTTTTTTACAGTTTTAGCCAAAACGGATAATCACGAAAAATTATCAATCTTTTTTGTCCCAGCTAATTTGAAAGGTGTTACTGTTGGAAAAAAAATCAACAAATTAGGTGCTTGTGGTTCGGTTACAAGTGAAGTTGCTTTTGATAATGTTAGCTTACCAAAAAATTATTTATTAGGAGAAATTGGTGGTGGAACCAATTGTTTAATGGAAATATTGGCAGAAATCAGAATTATGACAGCTGCACTTTCTATTGGAGTTGCAACAGCAGCGTTCGAAGATGCACTAAAATATGCCAAAGAACGTGTTCAGTTTGGAAAACCCATTGGAAAATTTCAAGCCATTCAAATGAAGTTTGCCGATATGGAAGTGCAATTACAAACCGCTAAACATTATGTGTTTTATGCAGCTTATTTAAGTGATAACAATTTACCACGACACAAAGAATCGATGATTGCAAAATTATATGCATCGGAATGTGCCAACTCCATTTGCGACCAAGCTTCAAGGGTTTTAGCCTCTTATGGTTATGCAACTGAATATCCGTTGCAACGCTATTTACGTGATGCCCGATTTACTTTGATTGGTGGCGGTACTTCAGAAATACTAAAAAATAATATTGGAAGAGAACTTGGACTATGAGTTATATTAAATCATACGGAATTGCTTTGCCTCATTTTAGGATTGAGGATATTATTTTACACCCAAAAGGAAAGAAAAGTATTACTAAATCAGTTTGTTTGGCTGATGAAGATTTGATTACACTTGCTTTTCAGGCAGCAGCAAACTTGAAACTTGAAACATTAAACTCTAAACTGGATGGTGTCCTATTTGCAACATCAACTTCAGTTTTTACCAACCGTTACCACGCTTCTTTTTTGGCAGATTTATTAAATCTTCCGCAGGGAATTTTAGCTCTTGATTTTACAAATTCAGCCCGAAGTGGAACTGATGCTTTTTTATTGGCAAATACCTTAATTGATTCAGGGAAATACAAAAATATATTAGTGGTAGCGGCTGATGTTCATTTTCCTGCTATCGGAAAAGAACTTTCAACTCCTTTCGGTCACGCTGCTTGTGCAATTTTAGTAAGTAATGAAGTGGGTATTGCTGAAATTAAAGCTGCAAAATCGTACAGTTCTTCACTTGCCGAAGAATTTTCTTACAAAAAAAACACTGTTCAATACGACCCACGTTTTAGTCGTGATGCAGGATTTAAAACCAATTTAACCAACTCGTTAAAGGATTTTGTAACTAACCCAAAACAGTATGATGCAGTCATTCTAAATTCACTTTTTGCTCGAATGGCAGGAGGAATTTTTGCAAAAGCAGGTTTTGAAGAAACTCAATTTGCGAAAGATACGCTTTCATCCAAAATCGGAAATACTGGTACTGCTCATGGTTTGCTGCTGCTTATTAATGAGATTGAAAATGCTGAGGCTGGGACTATTTTACTTGCTGATTACACGAACGGAACTAACTTTTTTGAAATAAAAACCGTTGGTTCTTTAAAAGAAAAAGTAGTACAAACCCAACTAGAAAATGTTGAGTTTATCACTTCGTATCAGGATTATTTATTGCTACGAAAAGCAGGAAATTTCAATTCAACAAAATACGAAACGAAAGAAATGTTCTCTTCAGAAATGATGCAGGAACGTGAAAAAGACACGTTGCAATACTTGAAAGGTTTGAAGTGTGATAGTTGTGGAACCATTTATTACCTAAAATCTACTCGCTGTAAAAAATGTAAAAATGATAAATTTTCTTCTGTTCAATTGGCTAAAACAGGAACTGTTTACACCTTAACAAGTGAACATTATTTCCCGAGTTCATTTCCACCAATTCACATGTTGGTAATTGATTTAGATGGTGGAGGAAGAATTACCGTTCAACAAACAGATACGATGTATCTTGAAAAAAATAAAATAGAAATCGGCTCAAAAGTGAAATTAGTTTTAAGGAAAATGATAGAGAACGATGCAAAACCAAATTATTTCTGGAAAGCAATACCATTATGAAAAAGCAAAACGATATAGCAATTATAGGAATTGGCGTTACCAAGTTTGGTGAATTGTTTCATCAGAGTTACGATGATTTGGTGCGTGATGCGGCAAAACGAGCTGTTAATGATGCACAAATTTCGATGGATGAAATTGGTGCGGCTTGGCTTTCAACCGCTTTCCCTGAAATTGGCGTTTTTAAAGGCAGAAGTGGAATGGATTTGTCTGAGCCACTTTCTTTGTACAATATTCCTGTAACACGAGTTTCCAATTTTTGTGCGTCAGGTGCTGATGCCATTCGAAATGCTGTTAATGCCTTGCGTGCAGGAGAGTGTGATGTAGCAATGGCTTTAGGAGTTGAAAAACTACGAGATAGACAACCCCAAGATAGCATCGTTAAAATGATGGTGGAATACGGACATCCATTTTTGCAAAAAGGTTTTACTGCTGCGGGCACATTTGCAGTATATGCAAATCGAATGATGAAAGAATATGGCTTAACACGAGAAGACATTTCAAATGTTTCTGTGAAAAATCATTTACATGGTTCTATGAATGAAAAAGCATTCTACCGCAAACCTTGCTCGTTGGAAGAAGTAATGAAATCACCAATGGTTGCCGACCCACTTACTGTTTTGGATAGTTGCCCGACCACTGATGGTGCTGCTTGTGTTATAATGGTTCGTGTAGAAGATGTAGATAAAACCAAACATCGTCCTATTTATATAGACGGAATAGGCTTATCAGTTTCTACGGGTTGGGATTTGCCATTTTTTGATCCCTACCACGATTTTCTTTCTTTTCAAGCTACAAAAGATGCTGCGGCTATTGCTTATAAACAAGCGGGAATTACCAAACCAATTGATGAAATTGATTTAGTAGAAGTACACGATTGTTTTTCTATTGTTGAATTGTTGACGTATGAAGATTTAGGTTTATGTAAATCCGGTGAATCGAAAGATATGATACGAGGAAAAGCCACTCAGTTAGGAGGACAAATTCCCGTAAATGTAAGTGGAGGATTGCTTTCTTGTGGGCATCCAGTTGGTTCAACGGGAATAAGAATGGTGGTTGAAATTGCCAATCATCTTCGTGGAAATGCTGGTGAACGTCAAGTAATTGGTGCTAAAAGAGGTCTTTCTCACAATATTGGTGGACCTGGAGCAATTGCTTCGGTAATTGTATTAAATAATGAAAACTAGTAACTATAAATTAATAACTAGATAAATGAAAGTATTGTTAAGTAAACCAGGATTAGACGGGCATGATGTTGGAGTTAAAGTTCTTGCTCACGGCTTAATTGAAGCAGGTTTTGAAGTAGTTTATACTGGATTAAGGAAAACGATTGATGAAATAGTTCAAATGGCTATTGCAAATAAAGTTGATGTTATTGGACTGTCTATTCTTTCTGGTACACATCTGTTTCTTGCTCAGAAAATGAAAGAAGTAATGGACGCAAATAGGTTAGATATTCCTTGGTTTGTTGGAGGAAATGTTCCTCCATTGGATGTCGCAAAATTGGAAGACATAGGTGCTTCAAAAGCTTTCGCAACAAGTACAAAAGTGGTTGATGTAGTTAATTATTTTAAAGAAATGAAATAGTTTGAACCTCAAGCTTCAAACCTAAAACAAACAAATGAATACAAAAAATAAATCAAAAATAACAGCAGAAGATTTAGGGGTAAAAAAAGTTTACCTTGAATCGGGCATTGAAGTGAATCCGATTTATACAGCTGATGATGTAGAAAATTCGAATAGCAAACACGAAATGCCAGGCGAATACCCTTTTACAAGAGGTATTCACAATACCATGTATCGTAAACGACCTTTTACTATTCGCCAGTATGCTGGATTTGCATCTCCCGAAGAAACCAACGAACGATTCCAATTTTTAATTGCCAACGGTCAATCAGGATTAAATGTTGCCTTTGATTTGCCAACTCAATGTGGATTAGATTCTGATGACCCAAGAGCTGAAGGAGAGGTTGGTCGTGTGGGAATGACAGTGGATACTTTAGATGATTTCGAAATTGCTTTTAAGAATATTGATTTAGATAAAATTACCGTTTCATTAACCATTAATGGCTCAGCAATAATTGCAATTGCGATGTATATTGCGATGGCAGAAAAAGCTGGTTACGACATCAGTAAATTAAGAGGAACGGCTCAAAATGATATTTTAAAAGAATTTATTGGTCGTGGAACTTGGATTTTTCCAGTTGACAAATCAGTAAAATTGGTGGTAGATACCATTGAATATTGTGCTCAACATGTTCCAAAATATAGCCCAGTAAGCGTTTGCGGATATCACATCAGAGAAAGTGGAGCTAACCCCATTCAAGAAATGGCGTATGCTTTTTGTATCGCCAAAGCATACACCGATGGAGCATTAAGTAGAGGAATTGACATTGATGATTTTGCTTCTCGACTATCATTTAACTTCGATATTTATGGAAATCTTTTTGAGCAAATTGCCAAGTTTAGAGGTGGAAGAAGGCTTTGGGCAAAAATAATTCGTGAAGAATATTTAGCCAAAAATGATGATTCTTGCTGGTTAAGAATGATTGCTGGAGGTGGCGGTGGTGGTTTAACCAAAGAACAGCCCGAAAATAATATTGTACGAAGTGCTTATTATGCATTAATAAGTGCTTTATCTGGAACTCAAACGATGGCATTGTGTAGTTATGATGAAGCCTACACCATTCCCACAGAACACTCTGCAGAAATCTCCTTAAGAACCATGCAAATTATGATTCACGAAATGGGAATTTGCGATACCGTTGACCCACTTGGCGGTTCTTATTATGTGGAAGCATTAACCGACAAATTTGAAGAAGAAATTAAAAAAGAAATGAAAACGGTAGATAAATGGGGTGGTATTGTAAATGCTGTGGCAACCGGAAAAATTCAAGAATCTGTTTCTAAACAAGCTTACATACGTGAAATGGGAATGCAAACCGGGAAAGTGGATAAAGTAGGTGTAAACATTTTTACCCGTGAAGAAGAAAGTAAACCCGTTGAATTCCATCCTTACAATCAGGAAGCTGCAGACAAGCAAGTAGAAAAATTAAAAAGAATAAAAACATCCAGAAATAATGAATTGGTAATACAAAAATTAGATGCCATTAGAAAAGATGCAAAAGAAGATAAAAACTTAATGCCTTCAATTATTGAAGCAGTAAAAGAATATGCAACAGTTGGTGAAATTGTTCAAGTAATGAAAGATGTTTATGGAGAATTTAAAGAACCTATTTTTTTCTAGAAAATGGCAAAACAAAAAACCATATTATCCCTCGAACAAGCACTTGCATTACCTTATGCAACACAACGTTTTGTACAATTAGGTTGGCGTGTAATTCGTATTGAATCTCCTGCAGAAGATGGCGAAAACGCTGGAGACCCAAACCGATACATTGGTGCCGATTTAGGTTTTAGCGATTTACATTCATATTATATTGCACCAAATACTGGTAAAGAAGCCATCACCATTAATCTGAAAAAAAAGGAAGGACAAGAGTTACTTAAAAAATTAATTAAGGAATTGGATGTTGATGTATTTATGTGCAACACCTTGCCCAAACGCTACAAACAACTAGGCATCGATTACGAAACATTAAAAGGAGAAAACCCTGATATTATTTGGTGCAGTATTTCTGCAATGGGTCCGGAATATCCGGAAAGGGCAGGTTATGATCCCGCTTTACAAGCCATGATGGGTTTTACTTACCTTACTGGAGAACCTAACGGCTTACCTGTTCCTTGCGGCATCCCAATTATTGATTTAAAGGCTGGTGATGAAGCTTTTACTCAAGTGGCTCTTGCGATGTTAGAGAGTAATACCAACAAGGAAATTCACATTTCAATGGCACAATGTGCTGCAAGTTGGTTGATGACGGCTTTACCACAACTGAATTTTGTAAAAAGCGATAGCGAATTATTCAGCCGAAGTGGCAACGAACACCGAAGTTTTATCCCTTGCAACGCATATCCCACAAAAGATGGTTATCTCTATTTAGCCATAGGTAACGATTTGCAATGGCACAAATTTGTTTCTCACAAAGGGTTTGAAAAACTTTTTTCGGAAAATCGTAAAACAAACGAGGGAAGGATGAAGGAAAAAGAAAACATTTATAAAGAAATAGGAGAATTAAGTAAAAACTATAGCACCAAAGAATTTTTCGAGTTATGCATTTCCTTAAATCTATCAGCAGCTCCCGTAAATACGGTTAAAGAAGTCGCTTTATTGCCATTTGTTGATGTTTGTATGATGAAAACAACAATTCCGAACGGTAAAGAAGTGAAACTTTCTCCTCCATCATACAATACAGCATTTCTTGAAAAAAATAATTTTTCGTTGAATTGTCCACCACGATTAGGAGAACAAAACAATAAAGTATATCAACAAATTGGAATTACCGAAAAGGAAATAGAAAAAATGGTAGCCGAAAAAATAATTTAATGATAAGAAAAACAATCGACATATTAACTTCTTATTCAGCACCACTTAAGGTTTGCGAAATGGGCAATGTGGCTGTTGCTAGAGGTGCCATTGAAGCAAATATTGATGGCGTTTTTTCTTATCCAGGCACACCCTCTACCGAAATTTCAGAAGTTTTTTCTCATGTTAATTCTTTTCAAAACAGAAAAGAAAACGAGGAAAAATATCCTCAACAAACCGCCATTAAAATATATTTTGAATACAGCATCAACGAAAAAATTGCATTAGAAAAAGCCATTGCTTATTCTATAGGAAATAAAAGTGCACTGTGTGTAATGAAAAACGTAGGCATGAATGTAGCCTGCGATGCACTCATGAGCATTACTTATCAAACCATTGTTGCTCCTTTAGTAATTGTTGTTTGTGATGACCCGGGCTGTCACTCTAGTTCCAACGAACAGGATTCTCGTTATTGGGGAAAAATGGCTTCGGTTCCAATTTTTAACCCTTCTACACCGGCAGAAAGTTTAGAACAAACAAAATCAGCTTTTTTACTTTCAGCACAATTAAAACTTCCGGTTATTGTCCGCCTTACCACTCGGGTTTCACATACACGAGGCGTTATCAACTACGGAAAATTATCGAAAAAAAATAATGAGGCTTCATTCGAAAGAATCCCGGAACACATCAACATTCCTGCAAAAACATCCGCAGCACATGCTCAACTTTTAAATAAACTTCATTCAGATTATTTTAACGAACATGCTGTAAAATATAACCAAATTATACATCATCAATCCCGTATCAAGTACGGGACTAAAATCGGAATTATTACCAGTGGAGTTACAACAGTTTATGTAAAAGAAATACTAGAGCGTTCTGCTTCAAAAAACAATTATTCTATACTTAACCTTGGTTTAATTTGTCCATTTCCAACTAATATTGTTTTAGAATTTTTAAAACTTCCATTAAAGAAAATAATAGTTATCGAAGAGTTAGACCCTATCATTGAAAACGACGTTCGGATTGTTGCTCAAGAAAATAAAATTAAAACTGCTATTTTCGGGAAAGGTTTCTCCACCTTGATCCCAACAGGAGAATTTTCATTAGATAGCATTGAAAAAACATTGCTCGATTTCACAAAAGACAAAACCTTAAAAAATAAAAATGTATCAATAAAAAATGCGAAAAATATTCTAAAAGACTTACCACAACGTCCACCAACTTTGTGTGCAGGATGCCCCCACCGTGCAACATTTTATGCATTGAAATTAGCTGTTCCTAGAAATATTCCCGATGTAATACTTTGTGGTGATATTGGATGTAACGGTTTAGGAGCTTTGCCACCGCTTAAAATGATTGACACCATTAACCACATGGGCATGAGTGTTTCTATGGCACAAGGACTTTCTGAGGCATTCAGCAATTCCAACCAAAGTAATAAAACGGTTGCTATGTTGGGCGATGGAACATTTTTTCATTCGGGAGTTACTTCTTTATTAAATGCCATTTATACCAAAGCCAATATTTTGGTTATAATTTTTGACAACAGAACCATTGGCATGACAGGGCATCAAGACCACCCGGGTGCAACGCATCTAAATAAATATCATCAAATAGACTTACTGCCTTTTATTCGCGGCATGGGGGCTCAATATGTAGAATCTATTTTCCCGTTTAATTTAAAAGAAAGTTTTGGTAAAATAAACGAGGCATTAGCAATACAAGGTGTTTCTGTAATTGTAGCAAAATCGCCATGTATATTTTTACCCGAATTTAAAGATGGAAATATTTATAGAAAAAAAATTGTTGTTGACCATTCTCGTTGCAACACCTGCGACAATCATGAGGACATGCAAATTGCTTGTGCAAGATGTTATTCTCCTCTAAATAATTTATCGAGAGCCAAGCTAAAAATAACTGCTACCAATCACATTCCAGCACAAGAACAATTATGCCCCGCCAACATTTGTAATCACGGGTTTTTTAATTCAATTATTGAAGAAAATTATTCGGAAGCGGTGAAAATGGTTCGTGATAAAATGTTGTTTTCTCGTACCTGTGGAGATATTTGCCACCGACCATGTGAATTGTTGTCTCACAACAAGACCATTGTTCCAATAAAAAAACTAAAACGATTTGTTTCTTCTTTCGATGATAGTTTTTTCGACTATACAAACGCCATTGAACGAACAAAAAATGCTGAAAAGAAAAATAAAAAAGTAGCCATTATTGGTGCAGGACCAGCCGGATTAAGTGCTGCTTACGATTTAATTCGTGAGGGCTACAACGTAGATATTTTTGATAAAGAAGAGCAGTCGGGCGGAATGTTAAAATACATCATTCCTTTTTTTAGAATGGACAAAATAGGTTTGGATGATGAAACAAGTATTTTAGAAGAATTGGGAGTGAAATTTTTCTATAATAAAATGTTAGGAAAAGATTTTACTATTAATGACCTCAGTCAAAAATACGATGCCGTTGTTTTAGCGATTGGGTTGTGGAAATCAAAAAAATTAGAAGTAGTAGAAAACAATATTCCAGAAACAAAAAAACACACTGCTCTTTCCTTTTTAAAAGCAATAAACACTGGCAAAATACCAGTAAATCAACCTTTAAACTATTTGGTCATTGGTGGTGGCAACAGTGCAATTGATTCAGCACGTTCGGCAAAAAAAATAAATCCGAACAATACAGTAACCTTAGTTTGTATAGAAAGTCGAGAAAACATGCCTGCTTTTGAAGAAGAAATTATCCATGCTATAGAAGAAGGTATCGAAATTGTTAATGAATATGCCATTGAAAAAGTGGTGGATTCAAACGATATGATACAATGTACGATAAATTCGCTTCATGAGATTACGGGTCAAGCCCGTAATGACGTGTTTATTTGTGATATTATCATTACAGCCATTGGTCAAACTCCAAATACAGAACTATTTTCAGAACTAACCGAACAAACAGACAAAAAATCCTCACTCATTAACATCAATAACGAAAACGGATTCACCAATTTCAAAAATGTTTTTGCAGCTGGAGATATTTGCAACGGTAACCACCAAAGTGTAATTGGTGCAATTGCCAGCGGAAGAAGAGCAGCAACAGGAATAAGACAGTTGTTGGAAAATTACAAATACGGTTATGAAGGAATTGCCGCTCTTAAAAAATTAAATCAATCGAGCGATAAATACTGTATTCCTAGTAATAATTTTTCTACCGAAGAGGATTTGTTAGAAGGAATAAAGGGAATGGATATGTATCAAGCTTGTGCAAAATGTAATCATTGCATCGATAATTTCGGTTGTCCTGCCATGATAAAAGTAAATGGAAAAATAGAAATAGATTATCAAAAATGCACCAATTGTGGTTTGTGTATTGATGTCTGCCCAAATAATGCAATAACTTTTATTGAAGAAATAATAGCTGTTTGATGAAAAATAAAACTAAAATACAAGTTGCTGGGGTTGGCGGACAAGGAGTGGTGTTCCTTACCAACTTAATTGTTGAGGCAGCCCTAATTTCCAACATTCCTGTGGCTACGAGTGAGATTCATGGCTTATCGCAACGAGGTGGTTCGGTTACTGCAAGTATTACTTTGGGAGAAAATACTTATGGTTTTATAGAAAAAGGTGGAGCAGATTTTTTATTAGGATTAGAACTGTTGGAAACACAACGCTGCTTAAATTATCTTCATAAAAATTCTGTTGTTGTGGCTGATGATTTTAAAATCACACCTTTCCTCGTAAATGCTGGTACTGCCAAATATCCTGATACCAAAGCGTTTGTAAAGTTGCTAAAACCACAAATAAAACAAGTTATCGTTATTGAAAAAATTACCGGCATAAAAGATATTTTAAGAAACATGTTTGTGTTGGGTGTGGCTTCTAAAATAAGCTCGTTTCCGCTTTCAGCAGAAGCAATACGTAAAGCAATAACAAACCATGTAGCCAACTATAATTTAGAAGCTACTTTGGAAGCATTTGAATTGGGAAGAAATTATTGTACAAAAAAATAATAAATATGATAATAACATTTAAGATTAACGGAGAATCTGTTACACAAGAAATAAAATCCTCCTTGTTGTTAATCGATTTAATCAGAGATGTGCTTAAACTAAAAGGAACAAAACCAGGATGTTTAGAAGGAGAATGTGGAGCATGTTCTGTAATTGTAAATGGTGCAGCTATTAATTCGTGCATGTATTTGGCAATAAATGTAGATGGAAAAGAAGTAACCACTATTGAGGGGTTAGGAAATAATGAAAATCCATTACATCAAGTACAAGAAAAAATGCTCGAACATGGAGCTGTTCAATGTGGGTTTTGTTCGCCCGGAATGGTAATGACTACCAAAGCGTACAGCGATAAATGTATTGCAGAAGGAGTAACTCCAACACGAGAGGAGGTTAAAAAAAGCCTCGAAGGTAATTTATGCAGGTGTACAGGTTATGCGAAAATAATTAATGCTGCTGAGGCAGTTTATAAAAAATAGTTTAGAGTTTAGAGTTTCGTGTTGTCACGAACTCTAAACTCTAAACTCTAAACTAGAAACTATGATGAAAGTAATCGGTAAATCGCACCAAAAATTAGATGGCAAAGAACGTGTTTCTGGAAAAGCCGTTTATGGTCACGATATTGAATTACCAAACATGCTACACGGTTCAATTTTACGAGCCAAATATCCTTGTGCAGAAATTATTTCTATTGATACTTCTAAAGCTTTGGCATTAGAAGGTGTTGAATGTGTAATAACTGCCGATGATGTGGATGTGAACAACATTGGTTACAAAAAAGATCATCCTATCCTAAAAAAAGGAACAGTAAATTGTAATCGCGATGAAATTGCTGCAATTGCTGCCAAAACAAAAGAAATTGCTGACAAAGCCATTCAACTAATTGAAGTAGAATACAAGATAAAAGAAGGAATTTACAACCCTTTTGACGCATTAAAAGAAACTGCTCCCCGAATTAATGAATTTGGAAAAGGTGCAGAACAGTTTGGTAACAAAAACAGGGCTGAATCTTTTCATTACGAACATGGTGATTTAGCAGAGCAGAAAGCAAAAAGTAAAGTGATTATTAAGAAAACTTATGAGTTACCAAGAGTTACCCACGCTTGTATGGCAACGAGTAACATCACAGCCGAATACAATAATTTTGACGGACGATTAACCCTGTGGTCATCTACCCAAGTTCCATTTTTGTATCAACGGGACATTGCCCATGCATTAAAAATGGAACCTTCAAAAATCAGAATTATTCAACCAATTATTGGAGGTGGTTTTGGAAGTAAATTAGACATGCTTCCGTTTGAGCCCATTTGTGCATTATTAGCTATTAAAAGTGGTAAGCCTGTTCAAATTTTGTACAGTCGGGAAGAAGAGTTTTTAGCTTCTCCAACCCGCCAGCCAATGACCATAGAACTAAGTTCTGGTGCCGATGAAAAGGGTAAATTTACTTTTAGAGAGGCAAAAATAATAATGGACAATGG
>CAYJMI010000001.1:44632-105187 GCA_964371285.1 uncultured Vicingus sp.
GGACAATGGAGCTTATACTTCATGGGGAGCAACCACTCCTTTTGTAATGATGCAAACTTATTCTTCGTTGTACCAAGTTCCAGCTTGTTATTTTCAAGCAGATGCTATTTACACCAACAACCCTTTTGCAGGTTCGTTTAGAGGTTATGGAAATCCTCAGGCAACTTTTTCTATTGAGTCAAACATCGATTTGATGGCTGAAGAATTGGGAATGGACAAAAGGGAAATACGATTAATTAATGCCAATTACAAAGGGGAAATTACAGGTCAAGGATTACATTTTAAAACTTGTGGAGCAATTCCGGCATTAAAAACGGTAATCGAGAAAAGTAATTACGACCAAATAATGGCAGCACCAAATACAGGCAGATATAGAAAAGGAGTTGGTTTAGGTTCTATGTTGCATGTGGGCGGTGGAGCAAAAATTTACCGTTCGGATGGTTGTGGTACAACGTTAAAAATAGACGATTACGGATATTTAACCATCATCACAGGCTCTAACGAAATCGGTCAAGGTTCTGAAACCGTTTTAGCGATGATTGCGATGGAGGAATTAGGTATTCCTATGGAAAAGATAAAAGTAATCAATACCGATACAGATGTTAAGCCTTGGGATGTTGGAGTCCACGCTTCCAGAACAAGTTTTGTAGCCGGAAATTCTTTGTTGGGAGCAATAAAACTCATTAAAGAAAAATTGAACAAAAAAGCCGCTGAATTACTCCAAATTAATATAGATGTTTTTGAATACCAAAATGGAGAAATGTTGTTCAACGAACACCAAATCAAAATAGATAAAGTGGTTAGGGAAATGCACTTTGCTTCACCACACGAATTATGTTTGGTCAATTATTTTTATGAACCACCAAGTCGTTTTCAAGACAAAGAATTTAAAGGTGATGTTTCCGGGAATTATGCATTTGCATCACAAGCCATAGAAGTTGAGGTAGATACCGTTACCGGAAATGTTCAAGTGCTAAATGTACATGTTTCGGAAGATGTTGGTCGGGTGTTGAATCCAATTGGATTACAAGGGCAGATAGAAGGAGGATTAGCAACAGGAATTGGTTATGCGTTAACCGAAGAAATGATTTATGAAAAAGGAGTTTTAAAAAACCCAAGTTTTCATGGTTACAAAATGCTACATCAACAGATATGCCTGATGTACATTTTTATCCAATAGAAACGTACGATGAAGCAGGACCTTATGGTTCAAAAGGAGCTGGTGAAGCACCATTAATTCCTACTGCAGCAGCAATTGCTAATGCTGTTTCTAATGCTTTGGGAATTCGGTTTTATTCATTACCCATTACTGCCGAAAAAGTATTGAGAGCATTGAGTGAAAAGAAACTTGAAACAAGAAACACTAAACACGAAACTAATAAGATATGAATTTTGATGTAATTAGTCCAAAAACAACTCCCGAATTGCTAAATGCAATTTATGACAACCAATCCAAAAATTTTAGAATTGGTGCCGGATTTACTGATTTAATCAACCAGTTTAAAGCTCAAGAAACTGAAGGATTGATTTTAATCAATTTAACTCAATTAAAGGATGATAATTTTAAACTAATCATAGAAAATAAAACTAATTTTCAAATAGGAGCTTTAACCACAGCTTCCGAACTAATAGATAACAAATCAATAAAAGAAAATTTTCCAGTGCTGCATCAAGCTGCAAGCAAATTGGCTTCTACTCAAATTAGAAATGTGGCTACTGTTGGTGGAAATATTTGTAATGTTTCTCCTTCTGGCGATATGACAGCAGCTTTAATTGCCCTAAAAGCCACCTGCCATATTTTGGATTGTGATGGAAACGAACGAAAAGAATTGTTGAGATCTTTTATCAGAGGATTAAAAAAGACTTCATTAACAAAAAAAGAATTGATTAAAAACATCACTATTCCAAAAAACTTTAGCAAAAATATCAAGTCAGGTTACGAAAAAGTGGGTTCAAGAAAATCAATGGAAATTGCTATAGTTTCTTTAGCCTACCATTTGCAAATGGATGATAAAGGAGTTATTACTTATGCTGGAGTTGCTTGTGGAGCAGTTGCTCCAACCATTCCTTTTGCCACTTCAGCCTGTGAGTTTTTAACTGGGAAAAATATAAATGATATTTCGGAAAGCGATAAAGAAGAGTTTGCCAAAAGGGTGTTAGCATACGCAACTCCCATTTCAGATATTAGAGCGTCTGATTGGTACAGAAAAGAAGTGCTTTACAACATCAGCAAAACTATATTCGACAAATGACTAATAAAACAAAATACGATAGTGTAAATTACACTGATAAATTTATTCGATTAGCTCAAAATGAAAACCCTTACGGGGCTTCACCTAAAGCCATTTCCGCTATTCAAGAAAATTTGAATTTAGTGTCTATTTATCCCGATGTTAAACAACAAGAACTTCGTCAATTATTAGCCGAAAAAGCAAAAGTAGATGTTTCCAATATTGTGGTTGGTGCTGGTTCTGTTTCAATTATCGAAACAATGATTAAAACATTTGTAAACAAAGATGAACACATTGTTTTTCCAAAAATATCATTTACTGCTTACAAAGTATTATCCGAAATTTATGGAGTTCATTTTCGAAGTGCAGAAATGAACAACTATATAACCGACCTCTCTATCATTAGTAAGTCGTGTGATGACAAAACAAAATTGGTGTTTTTAGCTAATCCAAATAATCCAACAGGTACTATTTTTCATCATAATGAATTAGTAAAATTTCTTCAACAAATTAATCCTAATACACTAGTAATAATCGACGAGGCTTATTTTGAATATGTAAACGACCCTAGTTTTCCTAATTCTCTAGAATTGTTAACTAATTATCCTAATGTAGTAATTCTTCGCTCATTTTCTAAAATTTATGGCTTAGCTGGACTTAGAATTGGCTATGGAATTGCCCATCAAACTATTATCAATAGGATTGAAAACCAACGAACACCATTCACAGTTAATATTTTGGCAACAGTTGCAGCTATTGCTTCATTTAAAGATGATGATTTTATTGAGTATAGTATTAAAAGCAATGATGAACAAAGAAATTATCTTTACATTAGTTTGAAAAACTTAGGGTTTAATGTACTTCCATCTCAATCAAATTTTCTTTATCTCTATTTTTATACTAAGCTCGAAAGAGATGTAATTTATGATCAGCTCATTGATGCTGGGCTACAAACTAGAAAAATGGAACCTTTTGGTGATGAAAAAGCACTTCGAATTAGTATCGGAGATGAGAATGCTAACCAAAAAATTATCACTTGTTTAAGCCATTAGCTTATCTTCTATTACTGATATATATCATAGAAAATGAGGTAAAAAAAGTGGTCTTTTGTTAAGGAAAATAAATTTAAAAAATACATAAAACAATGAAAGGATTTCACGATAAGAAAAAAGGATTTGGTATAACCTACGACAACATTTACTTAGTTAACGGAGCAAGAACTCCGTTTGGAAAATTATGTGGTACACTTGGGCAAGTTTCTCCCACAGATTTAGCAATTTATGCAACAAAAGCTGCCATCGAAAAATCAGGAATTAAAGGCGAAGACATTGATCAGGTAATGTATGCAAACATTGGTCAAAGCTCTGCCGATTCGTATTTTTTTCCACGTCACGTTGGTTTATTTTCCGGCATTCCAGAAGGTGTTCCGGCAGTAATGTTACAACGTATTTGTGGAAGTGGTTTCGAAACCATCATTGCCGGTGCCGAACAAATATCTTTAGGCAAAGCAAATACTGCACTTTGTGGAGGAGCAGAAAACATGAGCCTTTCTCCAACCGTTAGTTTTGGAAATAGAATGGGTTACCCGTTAGGAAAAATTGATTTTAAAGACATGCTTTGGGAAGCATTAAACGATACAGCTGCTGTACCAATGGGATGCACTGCAGAAAATGTGGCTGTAAAATACGGTATTACCAAAGAAGATGCCAACGTTTTTGCCAAACTTTCTATCGACAGATACATTGCTGCTCAAAAAAGAGGCTTTTTTGATGGTGAAATAGTAAAAATGAATTCGGCAGAATTTGCAATAGAAGGTTTAATCACCAGAAAAGTAAGGCTACCTAAACATGCAGTTGATTTTTGCACCGACGAAAATGTGCGTCCTGCTGATTTAGAATCGATGGCTAAATTACCTTCTGTTTTTGCACGTGATGGTGTACAAACAGCTGCAAACTCAAGCGGAATTGTAGATGGAGCTGCTTCTGTGGTTGTTGCAAATGGCGATTTTATTATAGAAAAAGGCTTAAAACCTCTTTCAAGAATTGTTGCTTCTGCTACCAGTGCTTTAGACCCACGAGTAATGGGATTAGGACCTGTTCCTGCTATTCGTTTGGTGTTAGAATTGGCTGGATTAACATTAGCTGATATCGGTTTAATAGAAATTAATGAAGCTTTTGCTGCTCAATTTATTGGCTGCGAAAAAGAATTAGGCTTAAACAGAGATATCTGTAATGTAAATGGTGGCGCTATTGCTTTAGGGCATCCATTGGCTGCAACAGGAACTCGTTTGTCGCTCACCATTTCTAGAGAAATGCAAGCAAGAGGTGTTAAATACGGTATTGCTTCAGCGTGTATCGGTGGCGGACAAGGAACAGCTATTTTATTTGAGAATTGTAATTTATAAAAGCCCATCCCTAACCCTTCCCGAAGGGAAGGGAATGCAGAACGAATAGATAACTAAAAATTAAATGATATGACAGAAAAAATATCGCCAGTTGCTACTTTCTCCCCTTCGGGGAGGACTGAGGTGGGGCTAATGAAACAATGGCAAATGACTGAACTAAAAACCGATTTTAAATTGGTGGAATCAGAAATGCCTAAAATTAACGAAAACGAAGCCTTGGTAAAAGTGGCCGGTTGTGGCGTTTGCCATACCGACCTTAGCTTTTGGCACGACGGTGTTCGTACAAAAAAAGAAATGCCATTAACTCTTGGTCACGAAATTAGCGGTACTGTATTGGAAGGTCCTGCTCATTTAAAAGGAAAAAATGTAATTATTCCTGCGGTTTTGCCTTGTGGAAATTGTGAGTTGTGCAACAAAGGACGAAGCAACATGTGTCAAAACCAATTGATGCCTGGAAACGATTTTCATGGCGGTTTTGCAACGCATATTGTAGTGCCTCATCAATATTTGTGCGTAGTTCCGGATTCCATGCTTAAAAAATACAAATTAGAAGAACTTTCGGTTATTGCCGATGCCATTTCTACACCTTATCAGGTAATGAAAAAATCGGAATTGGAAAAAGGTGATTTAGCTATCGTAATTGGTGTTGGTGGTGTAGGGGTTTATGGTGCCTTAATCGCCAAAATATTTGGTGCTAAAGTATTGGCCATTGACATCAGTGATGAAAAATTGGCACAAGCCAAAAAGAATGGTGTGGATGCTACAATAAACTCAAAAGGATTGGATATTAAAGAAATAAAAGCCAAAGTAAAAGAGTTGGCCAAAGAAATTGGGGCACCAAAATACGGTTGGAAAATTTTTGAATTTTCCGGCTCAACAGCTGGTCAGGAATTGGCTTTTAACCTCATCACTTTTACCTCAACATTAAGCATTGTAGGCTTTACCATGAACAAATTAGAAGTCCGTTTGAGTAATTTAATGGCATTTGATGCCAAACTAATCGGAACATGGGGATGCAAACCGGAATTATATCCCGAAGTGGTGGATTTAATTGCTACCGGTAAATTGGAAATCAAAGATTTTGTTCAAACTTTTCCTTTATCACAAATCAACGAAGTTTTTAAAAATACGTTAGCACATAAATATGATAAACGCTCGGTGTTGGTACCAGCTTGTTAAAAGCCTCCCCAACCATGCCTTTAGCGTGGCTATCCCCCTCTTGAGAGGGGTTAGGGGTGTGGAAAATTTTAAAATAAAAAAATAAAAACTATGGAATTAAAGAATCACAACATTGTAGAAGGATATACTTACACAGACATCCTTTTCGAAAAAAGACCTTGTTTAAACTTTGACGGCACTCCTGTTAAAGGACTTTTTAACGCATGGATTATGCTCAACAATCCAAAACAATACAATTCGTACACCACCAAAGCAGTTAAAGAAATTATTTTGGCTTTTGGTGAGGCTTCTAATGACAGAAGTGTTGTTGCAGTTGTATTTACAGGCGTTGAAGACAAAGCATTTTGTACCGGTGGAAACACCAAAGAATATGCAGAATATTATTCAGGTAATCCTCAAGAATATTCGCAATACATGCGTTTATTTAACGACATGGTTTCAGCCATTTTAAAATGCGAAAAACCTGTTGTTTGTCGGGTAAACGGAATGCGTATTGGTGGCGGACAAGAAATTGGAATGGCTGCAGATTATACTGTTGCTTCTGATTTAGCACGTTTCGGACAAGCTGGTCCAAAACATGGAAGTGCTGCCATTGGTGGTGCAACCGATTTCTTACACTTGTACATTGGCGTAGAAAGAGCAATGTCTTCGTTAACATTGTGCGAACCATTTACAGCTCATCAAGCACTGAATTTAGGAATGATTACTGATGTTGCTCCAGCACTTAAGGTGGATGGAAAATTTATGGTAAACCCATTGGTAAACATCGAAAAATATGCTGACGAATACGGTAGAATAATTTTCGGAGCCATGAAAACTGGTGAAGATTTAGCCAAAGGCAAAGAATTGATGGCAAAAGGCGAAGTTGATTTATCAAAATTGGATGAAACGGTAAATAAATTGATTGCTAAATTGTTGCATACTTTCCCGAATTGTTTACACAAAACATTGACCGAAGTGCGTAAGAAAAAATTAGAACATTGGGACATGAACAAAGAAGGTAGCCGTGAATGGTTAGCCTTGAACATGATGACTGAAGCTAAAGCCGGATTTAAAGCATTTAACGACGGACCTAAAAACGATAGAGAAGTTGACTTTGTAAAACTTCGTCAGTTATTGGCTGAAGGTAAAGAATGGAATGACGAAATGCACAGAGCAATTTCTCCACAATTTAAAAGCCTCCCCAATCCCTCCTAAGGAGGGATTAAATTCCCCTCTTGAGAGGGGTTAGGGGTGTGTAATTATACAATTAATCTTCTCCCTTTTGGGAGACAAAAGAACTAAAATGGAAAAAATAAAATTAACCTATACACACAACAACACCGTTGCCAACCTACTTTTAGACGACGGAAAAGGCAATGTGTTAGACAATATAATGATGCTAGAAATTCTGGATTGTTTCAAGCAGTTTAAAACCAACCCTAATTTGAAACTGATTACTTTTCAGGGCGAAGGCAAACACTTTTCGTTTGGGGCTAGTGTTCCTGAACATACCAAAGAACTGGCTGAAATGATGATAAAAACGTTTCATCAACTCTTTTTTGGAATCATGGATTTGGGCATTCCAACCATGGCAAAAATTTCCGGGCAATGTTTGGGTGGCGGAATGGAATTAGCCATTATGTGTAATTTTTTATTTGCCGATAAAACTGCAAAATTAGGTCAGCCCGAAATTATTTTAGGGGTTTTTCCACCACCGGCATCGGTTATTTTACCCGAAAAAATAGGTTTAGCACGAGCAGAAGAACTGTTGCTAACCGGTAAAACCATTGATGCAGAAGAAGCCCTAAAAATTGGTTTGTTAAATTTTGTTTTTGAAAACAAAGATGATTTAAACACCGAAGTAGAAGCCTGGATTGTGAAAAACATTGTTCCAAAAAGTGCCTCTTCGTTACGTTACGGGGTAAAAGCAGCCCGTGTAAAGTTTAACCATATTTTAGGCAACTTTTTACCACAACTGGAATACATGTACGTTAAACAACTCATGGAAACCAAAGATGCCAACGAAGGCATCAACTCCTTTTTAGAAAAAAGACCACCCGTTTGGGAAAACTGTTAATTGTAAAAATTCTCGTATTTTAGTAAAAAAATATAAAGTTAATATGTGCAATGTTGTACATAGCCGCTTGTTAGCTATAATACAAAAAAATGAAAACAATTTCGACAACAAACCTTTCAGAAAAATTAGGAATAGATAAAAACGAACTTTATGATAAGTTGGTTGAACTTGATCTTATTTATCGAAAGGAAAACAAATGGCTTCTTACCCACAAAGGAAATGAAGTCGGTGGAACAATGATTTCAAAAGAAAATTTTAAATTTATCGCATGGCCTGAGGATTTTAATCCATTTTCAAATACGGACAATTCAAAAATTGTATTTTTAAATGCTACTAAAATTGGAGAGCAATATGAAATCTCAAGCCAAAGGGTTAACAATATTCTTTCTGAACTCGGATGGATTGAACAAGCGATAAAAGGATGGAAAATTACAATTTTAGGAAAAAAAGGTGGTGGCCTTCAGCGAGAACATCAATCAGGCGGTACATACGTTTTGTGGCCAGAAACTATTTTGAATGACTCAGTATTCTTAAGGTCAATCAAACCGCCTGAAAATATACAAAAAGAAGTAACCACGACAAATGGAAATCACAATAAACCTGACAATAAATATCCCGATACACTGCTTAAAGCAAAAGATGGACACTTGGTTCGTTCAAGAGCAGAATTGATTATCGATAATTTACTTTATGACTATGGGCTAACTCACGCTTATGAAAGAGAGTTGACGGTTGCAGAGACAGTATTTTCAGACTTTTATATACCAGCTAGAAACGGAAAAGACGAAAAAGGCAAAGCCGTGTACATTGAATTTTGGGGTATTAACGACAATGCAACCTACTTAGAAAGGAAAAAAGTAAAACAAAAGATTTATAAAGATCATAATTTTAATTTAATTGAACTTGAAGATAAACATTTGGACAATTTAGACAGTTATTTGCGAAAGACACTTTTAAAATTCGATATTAATGTAGAGTGACTCTTACTATGGTTAACACGGTGCTAATCCTCTCCTCTCCTCTCCGTAGTTTGAAGCAAAGGCAAAAAGTGGTGGCAACTACGGGCTTATAACTACAAAATCAAAAAGTGTTACATTTGGTAAAAGATATTAGTCTGTAGTCGCTCACACACCAACTCGGCTTCAAACTACAGACAGTGATAACATCAAATTTATGAATCAATTGATATCAAAAATAATACAACACGAAGGTGCTGCAACTATTGTAACCTATAGTGGTGGTGAGCCACATGTAACTGCAACTTGGAATTCTTACATTGAATTGGATAAAACTGGTCAATTATTAATTCCTGCTGGAGGGTATCACAAAACAGAAAGCAACATTAATTTAGGTAGCAAAGTAGTAATTCTCATTGCTAGTAAAGAAGTAGCTGGAAAACATGGAATGGGAACAGGTTTAAGGTTAACAGGTAGTGCAATTTTTGTTACTGAAGGTGATGTATTTAAAAAAATTAAAAATAGATTCGATTGGGCAAGAGCAGTGATGGTTTATACAGTAGAAAAAATAGAGCAGTTAATATAGTTCTTATTAAAAATATAGATAAAATGAACAACCAAAATTTAGTGTTATTTGAAAGCAAACAGGTTCGTAGATTTTACGACAACGAAAAAGACGTATGGTATTTTTCGGTAATTGATGTGGTTGAAATATTAACAGGAAGTAGTATTCCAAAAAGGTATTGGAGTGATTTAAAAAAGAAACTTGTTTCTGAGGGAAGTGAAGTGTACGAAAAAATCGTACGGTTGAAAATGGAAGCCCCTCTCCTGTCCTTAGTTTGCAGCGAAAGCAAGAGTGTTAGCAACTAAGGGCTTATAACTACAAAATCAAAAAAGTGTTACATTTGGTAAATGGGTAAAACAGAGCAGAGATAACATCAAATTTATGAATCAATTGATATCAAAAATAATACAACAAGAAGGTGCTGCAACAATAGTTACATATAGTGGTGGTGAGCCACATTTAACTGCAACTTGGAACTCGTATATTGAATTGGATAAAACTGATCAACTATTGATTCCTGCTGGAGGATATCACAAAACAGAAAGTAATATCAATGCTGGTAGTAAAGTGCTAATGCTAATTGCTAGTAAAGAAGTAGCTGGAAAACAAGGCATGGGAACAGGGTTGAGATTAACAGGAAGTGCTGTTTTTGTTACTGAGGGTAATGTATTTAACAAAACAAAAAATCGTTTTAATTGGGCAAGAGCGGTTTTGGTTTTTACAGTAGAAAAAATAGAGCAGTTAATATAGTTCTTATCAAAAATATAAATAAAATGAACAACCAAAATTTAGTGTTATTTGAAAGCAAACAGGTTCGTAGGTTTTACGACAGCGAAAAAGACGTATGGTACTTTAGTGTGATTGATATAATTGAAATTTTAACAGGTAGTACCATTCCCAAAAGATATTGGAGTGATTTAAAAAAGAAGCTGACAAAAGAAGGAAGCCAGTTGTACGAAAAAATCGTACAACTGAAATTTGAAGCAACAGATGGTAAAAAATATGCAACAGACTGTTTAGATACACCAAACTTACTTCGCCTCATCCAATCCATTCCTTCGCCCAAAGCAGAACCCTTTAAACAATGGCTTGCCAAGGTAGGTTATGAACGTATGCAGGAAATAGCCGACCCTGCACAAAGTCTTGACCGTGCGAGAGAAAACTGGCAAAAATTGGGAAGGAGTGAAAAGTGGATTCAGCAGCGAATGACTGGACAGGAAACCAGAAATAAACTAACCGACTATTGGAAAGAAAGTGGCGTAGAAAAATCGGACGAGTTTGCTTTACTTACCAATATTATTCATCAAGAGTGGACTGGGCTTACCGTAAAAAAGCATAAAGATTTGAAAGGTTTGAAATCGCAGAACCTGAGAGACCACATGAGCGAAGCTGAACTTATTTTTACTGCTCTTGCGGAACTTTCTACAAGGCAAATTGCAGAAACGGAACAGGCAAAGGGATTACAACAAAATGCGAAAGCAAGTAAAAAAGGTGGTGCAGTAGCAAAAAATGCAAGAAAGGAATTAGAAAGCAAAACAGGCAAAAGTGTGGTAACAGGAGCAAATTTTTTGCCAACAAAAAAAGAAAACAAGAAACTGAAATGAATATTGCCTTTTTTTAAAATGCCTCACACCTTACTCTCTTCACCCTTACAAGGTTTTACCGATTTTCGATTTCGAAATGCTTTTGACAAGTATTTTGGTGGTATTGACACCTTTTATGCTCCTTATATTCGGTTTAATGGCAAATTGGAAATTAAACCTGCTTACGAGCGTGATTTGTTGCCTAAAAACAATACCGTAAAAGAACTCATTCCTCAAATAATGACCAATAATGCTGATGAGTTTCTTTTTACAGCTAAATATGTTCAGCAAATGGGTTATACCGAACTCAATTGGAATTTAGGCTGTCCTTATCCTATGGTTACCAATCGTTGTTTAGGTTCCGGGCTTATTAGTGATGCTGCAAGAATTGATGAAATCCTGAAAAAAGTTCATGCAGAATCGGACATCATTGTATCGATGAAAATGCGGATGGGTTATGATAGTCCGAAGGAAATTTTGGAGGTTTTTCCTGTTTTAGATAAATATCCCATAAAAAATATCGCCATTCATGCACGTATCGGAAAACAATTGTACAAAGGTGGTGTTGATTTAGATTCTTTCCAACATTGTTTAGACAAATCCAAACACAAAATGTATTACAACGGCGACATTACTTCGGTAGCAAAATTTAATGAAATGGCAGAGCTTTTTCCAACCATTAACCATTGGATGATTGGAAGAGGATTGATTGCCGACCCTTTTTTACCGAGCATGATAAAAAATAATACCACTAGATATCCCGAAAATAGACTTGAAATATTTAGCAAATTCCACGATACTATTTTTCATGAATACGATGAGGCTCTCTCCGGTTCTACTCAAACCATCATGAAAATGCAAAGTTTCTGGGAATATTTTTCGTTGAGTTTCTCAAATCCTCATAAAACATTTAAAAAGATTAAAAAAGCAAAAAACATTCATGCTTACGAAGATGCTGTTAGGGATATTCTTGAAAAAGAGTAATACCCTTACCTTTAGTTTTTTAGTTCGAAACCGAGAAGTAAAATATCATCGGTTTGTTCATAATTATTTTGCCAAGTGATATGAGCATTCTCAATGGCTTTTAATTTTTCGTCAGGCGTTAGTAACAACATTTCCAGAAATAACTCTTTCATTCGTTTTATGGTGTACTTTTTGTTTTTTTCTCCACCAAATTGGTCAATAAAACCATCGCTAAACAGGTAAGCCCACTCGTTTTTTTCCATAATCACTTCTGTTTGAGTAAAACAATTCAAATCATCGGTGTACCCACCAATTGCATTTTTGTCGGGTTTAAAAACTCTAATTTCTCCGGAAGGATGAACAACATACAAGGGAATATTTGCTCCGGAATAAATCAATTTGTTACTGTTTTTGTCGAACATGCAAAGAGAAATATCCATTCCATCTTTTACGCGATTACTTAGGTTTTCTCCTTGCTGACGTAATGTTAACTTTACCAGTTTGTTTAAGGTATTGAGAATATTTGCCGGTTCGTATATTTTTTTCTCCATAACAATCTCATTCAATAAAATATTTCCAATCATACTCATTATTGAACCTGGAACACCATGACCTGTACAATCTGCAATTGCAAAAAACACTTTGTCGGGTAGGGCAATGTGCCAGTAAAAATCGCCACTAACAATGTCTTTTGGTTTATAATAAAGCACGTATGATTTAAAAGAATTTTTAAGTTCATCTTCTAAAGGAAGAATAGAAGATTGAATATGCCTAGCATAATTTATACTATCGTTTATTTGTTTGTTCTTTTCATCTACTATTTTCTTTTGTTCCTCAATTTCAAGTTTTTGTTTCTCCAACAATATGTTCGCTTTTCTTTTTATCCTGTGACTTCTATAGCTCAGCAAAAGAAGTAAAATAGCTAATATTACAACAACTATAAAAAAATTACGACGTTGACGTTCTTTTTCAATCAATAACTTTTGTTCATTTTCTTTTGCTCTATTTTCTATTTCTTTTTGGCGTTGAATTTTATCAAATTCGTATCCTAGTTTTAATTCTGTTTGCTTTTTTATATTGTCAGAATTATACAATGAATCGTTCAATGTTGAATACAATCTATAAGATTCAAAAGCATTTTTGTAATCCCCAATTTTTTCATACAACACATACAACTGACTATAAACCAGTACCATATGCGAAAGCTGAATTTTGTTTAAATCCAATTCCAGGTTCTTTTTATAATACTCCAATGCTTTTGGATAATCCTTTTTAACTTCTAAATAATATTTTCCATAGCTAGAGTAACTTGATGCAAGACCTTGCTGGTCGTTTGTAAACTCTGCATTGTCCATAGAAATTTTCATCCATTTAAGAAAACAATCATATTCTTCCTGGATGTAACATGTTCCGGATAAAGCCCCGGCAGAAACTATTAATCCTCTTCTATCATTACGTTGTACATGAATGTTATAAACTTTTTCCAAATAATTTTGAGCTTCTTTAAATTTAGATTGTTTTAACAATGCTTTGCCTATTTTGTAATATACAATAGCTACACCATTAGGATTGTCAGTAATATTTACTGTTTTTTCGGCTTTCTTATACAATTCCAAAGCTTTGTCGAGATCCAAAATGTATTCATAAACAGTTCCTAAATTTATACAGATTGGAAAAATTTCTTCCGTATTCCCACTGTATTCCGAGAGTTTTAAAGCGGTAATAAAAGCATCAAGTGCTAACGTATGATTTGATTTTTCTTTGTAAAAAAGACCTATTGAAACATTAACATCTATAATAGTAAGCGTATCATTTGATTGCAAAGCCAATTGTTTTGCTTTGTCAAAAAGATTTATCAAGCCACTGGTTGAATCCATTTTTTCAAGCAGCATTGCTTTTTTAATGCAAACCAGACTTTTTTTAGCAGCTTCTTTCTCTGATAATCTAGAAAAAAGCTGATCTAAAAACTGCAATTTTTGCAAAGAAGTTTGCTCTTTATTGATAACAATTGAATAGTAATTTAAAGCGGTATTAAAGTAGGTTGGTTCGGCAATCAGTATTGATTTTTCAATGGCCTGAGAGGCATATTTTTTAGCTTCAGGATTGTTTTCATCATAAAGCAGAGAAGTAATGTCAAATAAAGTATTACATTGTGCTGTATCTTGTTTTTGATTTTTTAGAACGTTTAATAATGAATCCAGTGTGCTATTTGCTTTTGCAACAACACTACAATAAATTAAAAGGAATAAAACAAAAAACTTAAAAATAGTTGTAAAACGGTTCTGAAACATGAGATAAAAATAAACATAAAAAATTATTTTAGAGCATAAAAAATAGTTGAAGAAAATTAAATAAGCTTTTATTATCCATCACTTTAAATTAATTAATCATCTTTGCAGCTAGACATTCCTTTCTAAAAACAACAATGAAAACAAGAATACTAATTGGCAGACAAGATGTTGCCGATTTCCCTGAACTAAGCCTTTTTGAGCTTCCTGTAAAAATTGATTCGGGAGCTTATACCTCTAGTTTACATTGCCATAATATCGAAGAATTTATTGAAAACGACATAAAAAAAATAAAATGTAATTTTTTAGACCCCGAACACGAACAATACCACGAAAAAGAAATTATATTTGAACACTTTAAAAAAAGAAGCGTAAAAAGCTCCAACGGAATTGTAGAAATAAGATATTCAATAACCACAGAAATTATATTATTTAAAACCAATTATCCCATAGAATTAACGTTAACCGAACGAGGAAACATGAGGTTCAGCGTTTTGTTAGGACGAAAATTCCTCTCCAAAAAATTTATCATTAACCCGGCAATAAAAAATTTATCGTTTAAAAACAAACTTATAACCTTACCTTGAAATGAAAATAGTTGTTTTATCCCGAAATCCCCACTTATACTCGACCAGCAGATTAGTTGAAGCAGGAGTAAAAAGAAATCATGAGATGCTTGTTTTAGACCACACCAAATGTGATTTATTAATTGAAAAAAGAAAACCTCAAATTTTTTACAAAGGAAATCCAATAGAAGGAGTTGATGCCGTTATACCTAGAATTGGTGCATCGGTAACATTTTACGGAACAGCAGTTGTTCGTCAGTTTGAAATGATGAAGGTATTTACCGCAACCGAATCGCAGGCATTGGTTCGTTCACGTGACAAGTTAAGAAGTTTACAAATTTTATCGAGAGCAGGATTAGGTTTGCCAAAAACGGCATTTACCAACTATTCTAAAGACGTAAAATCGGTAATAAAAAATGTTGGAGGAGCACCTTGTGTAATTAAATTACTGGAAGGAACTCAAGGAGTTGGGGTGGTGTTGGCTGAAAATCAGAATGCTGCCGAATCGGTTTTGGAAGCATTTAACGGATTAAAAGCACGTGTAATTGTTCAGGAATTTATTAAAGAAGCCGGTGGTGCCGATATTCGTGCATTTGTGGTTGATGGAGTAGTGGTTGGAGCAATGAAACGACAAGGGAAAGAAGGTGAATTTCGTTCAAATTTACACAGAGGAGGTTCTGCACAAGTAATTGAATTAACCGACGAAGAAGAAAATGCCGCATTAAAAGCTGCAAAAGTGCTTGGTTTAGGAATTGCCGGAGTTGATATGCTCCAATCCAAAAAAGGACCGCTTATTATGGAAGTAAATTCTTCTCCCGGATTGGAAGGAATTGAAGGTGCTACAGGAAAAGACATTGCAAACGCAATTATCAGGTATATTGAAAGGCATGTGTAAACAGTTCTCAGTTAGCAGTTCTCAGTTCACAAAACTCTAAACACGAAACTCTAAACTTCGAACACAAAAAATGGATAACGACATATTTGTACTTCTTGGAAAAAAAATAAAACGTGGACAAACCGTTACGTTAAATTTGGACATTGCTCGTTTGCATACCCGAACCATGATTGAAGTTCCGGTAATTGTTTCCCGAGGAAAAAACCCGGGACCTATTATTTTACTAAATGCGGGAATTCATGGCGATGAGGTAAACGGTGTAGAAATTGTTCGTCAAATTGTTGCTAAAGGTTATCATCAACCAGATTGCGGAACGGTGGTTTGTATTCCGGTTTTAAATGTATTTGGTTTTTTACACAAAACCCGTGAATTTCCTGATGGGAGAGATTTAAACAGGGTTTTTCCTGGTTCTAAGGAGGGCTCGTTGGCTAGTCGTTTTGCCTATTGTTTGATGAAAGAAATTATGCCCAATGTGGAATATTGTATTGATTACCATACCGGAGCAAGCAGCCGTTTTAATTACACTCACTTACGCATTGAAGGAACCGACCCAAAAAGTAGCGAATTGGCAAACGCATTTGGAGCTCCATTTATACTTTTATCTAAAGAACTGCCAAAATCGCTAAGAAGTGAAGCTGTTAAAGCAGGTGTTAGTGTAGTTTTATTTGAAGGCGGTAAATCGTTAGATTTAGATCGGATTGTTACAAAAGTTGGCGTAAAAGGTGCTTTGCGAGTAATGCAGCATTTGGGAATGAGAGATTTTACTAAAGAATTAGCCAATCATCACAGTGATGTAGCACCAATTACTTTAACAGAATCTACTTGGATGAGAGCCCGTTATTCAGGTATGTTTAGAACTACTGTTAGCATCGGCACTAAAATTAAAAAAGGAATGGTTCTCGGCACTATTTCCGACCCCTTTGGTGATTTTGAAAAACGTGTAATTGCTAAACGTGATGGTTACGTAATTTGTTCAAACCACTCCCCAATCGTTTATCAGGGTGATGCTATTTTTCATATTGGGTTTAACAACTAAAGTTATTACCAATTCAATCGTTTTTCCAGTATTGAGGTTTTAAATCTTCACTTGTTCGTTGAAACCAATAATCTTGATTAACTATTTTACCGTCAAAGGTTTTTAATCGGCGTTCAAAAACAAAAATGGTTGGGTTAAAAGTCATGTCGGTAACACCAACCGTATAAAGCTGTGGGTCTTCAGGAGTTTTTGGTGCAGGTTCATCAATTACCACTTCCAACCCATTGTGTTCCAATAGTTTTTTTAAAAAATCTTTTCTGTTGGCATCCACATTTTTCTCGATAAAGGTTACCCTTGTTTCGCCTATGCTTCCAAATGAATGTTTTCCGTCTAAAGTTGCCATATCTTAATGATTTAAAAACCCATTTAATTCAAAAATGTAATCGTACAATGGGCTATATAATCCTAATACTAAAATACCTATTACCGAAACGATTAATCCTAGCCTCATGTAAATTTTACTGTTAAAAAATGGGATAGGAGTTTCGTTTTTACGAATAAACATAGCACGCACCACCAACAAATAATAGTAAAGTGAAACTGTTGCATTTGCTGCGGCAATGAATACTAGTAAATAATAACCTTCGCTTGCAGCAGAGGTAAACAAGAAAAATTTACCAAAAAACCCTGCAACTGGAGGTATTCCTGCCAATGAAAATAATGCCAACATCATTACCAAACTTAACTTTGGATTGGTTCGATACAAACCATTGTAATCGTCCATGTTTTCTTTACCTGTTTGTAACGAAATGGCTTGAACCACCCCAAATGCAGCCAAGTTAGAGAAGACATACACCAATACAAAATAAATGGCAGTGGTTGCTCCTAACTGAGTTCCTGAAATGATTCCCAATAAAATAAACCCAGCTTGTGCAATGGATGAAAATGCTAAAAACCGTTTCATGTTTTGCTGGCGTAAAGCAAACAAATTACCTATCACCATAGTGGCAATGGTTAATCCATAAATCATGTTTTCCCAAATGTGCATCAATGGTTTTAAAACGGTAAACAGTAAAATCATTAATATAAAGACTGCCGCACCTTTTGAGATGACTGAAAGATAAGAAGAAACACTAATTGGAGCTCCTTCATACACATCAGCCGTCCAAAAATGGAAAGGAACGATAGAAATTTTAAAAGCTAACCCCGAAAAGAAAAGTACAAACCCTAAAATGGTTAAGTTGCTTGCCGTGATGGTTGGAATAATATCTGCAAAGAAAATAGAGCCGGAGGTGGCATAAAGCAAACTAACGCCAAACAAAGCAGTTCCTGAAGCCAAAGCAGCAGAAAGAATAAATTTTATACCCGATTCGCTCGAAATTCTTTTGGAGGTTTCGTAAGCTGCTAATGCTGCAACTGGTAGGGTGCCTAGTTCTAAACCAATGTAAAACATTAAAAAGTCGCCTGCAGAAATCATAAAATACATTCCTAAAAGCGAAGAAAACAACAGAATAAAAAACTCACTGCCTTTGTTTTCTTTCACTACTTTCTCTTGAATCCAATCGGCAGATTGAAATAGGACAATTAAAACACCCACATTCAAAACATTTTTAAAAAAGTACACCAGTTTAGTGGTTTGAAACGAGCCTCCAAACAAACTTCCTTCGCTCAACCCCACAAAACCAAGAATGGTGTGTATTCCAAATAAAAAAATGGCAAAGTGAACAATGCTGCTTTTTTTGTCGTTTGGAATAAAAATTTCGGCAATGATTAGCAACAACACTATTGACAATAGCATTATTTCTTGCCTCATTAATAAAAAATTACCTATATCCATTTTCTTTTTTTTGACAAGGAGTTTAAAACCCTTGTTTGTTATACTATTGCATAAAAAGTTTTATACTATCCATTACCATATCACTAATCCAAAGTGGAGCAACACCCATGCCTACAACAGGGATAAGCAACAATAATATACCTGTTTTTTCAAACCATGTAGTTTTTGGTAAATCCAAATATTCGGGATTGGTTACTTTTCCCATTAACATTATGCCTACTACTCGTAAGGTATAAACTGCTGTTACCACAATTGCAGACACTGAAACAATCGTTGCTATTCTGTAGAACATTTGTTCGTTTTGAAAAGCCCCAACAAAAATGTTCATTTCGGCTACAAATCCACTAAAACCAGGTAAACCTAACGATGCCATACCTGCTACAACATAAATGACCGAAATAAATGGGATAACCTTCAACAATCCTCCTAATTTAGTGATGTCTCTGGTGTGTGTTCGTCCGTAAATCATTCCAATTAAAGCAAAGAAGAGTGCGGTCATTAATCCGTGTGATAAGGATTGTAAGATAGCTCCATTCCAAGCTGTTTTGTTAAACATTAACAAGGCAAATAATACCATACCCAAATGACTAACAGAGGAATAGGCATTGATGTATTTTAAATCGGTTTGACGTAATGCTCCAAATGCTCCGTAAATAACTCCAGTTGCCGATAAAATAATAAAGAACCACGACCAATCCATTGCTCCTTCGGGCATTAAAAATAGAGCCACCCTAAAAATACCGTAACCACCTAATTTCATTAATACCCCAGCATGCAACATCGATACTGCGGTTGGTGCTGAAGCATGACCATCTGGCGACCAAGTGTGGAAAGGAAATAATGCTCCAAGCACAGCAAAACCAACAAAAGTTAACGGAAAAAATAATTTTTGAGCTTCAAATGGGATGTTCACTTTGGCTATTTCCAAAATATTAAAAGTTAGTTCTCCACCATCAGCATTTGAATTAAAATATATTCCTAAAACACCTACTAACAATACTGCCGAAGCACCCATCAACATTAACGTTAATTTCATGGCTGAATACTCTTTTGGACCAGTTCCCCATATACCAATTAACAAATACATTGGGATTACAGCAATTTCGTAAAAAACAAACATGGTAAATAAATCAAGAGAGATAAAAAATCCATAAACTCCGGTTGATAATACCAACAATGAAATGAAAAATTCTTTTGGTAAATCATCAACTTTCCATGAAATAAATACTCCCGCTAATACCACGATGGTGGTTAACAACAACAAAGCCACCGAAATACCATCAACCCCAATAGCATAATGAATGTTAAAATTTTGAAACCATAAAATATCTCTAGTAAAAAGCATTACACTGTCATTTACAGCTCGTTCTCTAAAATAAGCAAAAACCAAATTGATAGCCATTCCGAGTTGAACAATACTGCCTACCATACTCACCACACGGGCTTGTGCTAAACCTTTAGTAAGCAATAATCCTAAAATGGTTAGGACTGGTACAGCGACAAAGAGTGATAAAATGTCCATATTCTTTTAAATTACCATAAATAAATAAACACCATTGTTATTACAACTATTCCTCCAACAAAAAAGAGTGCATAATCCTGTACTCTTCCCGATTGAAGACCTTTTATTTTTTGAGCTAACAACACTGTTTTGTTTCCAATTCCTTCCATGGTTCCATCTACTATTTTTTTATCGAATTTGGCAATTGGTGCAGCAATTAAATTAAAAATGATTTTTTTGGTAACGAACAGATAAATTTCATCGAAATAAAATTTGTTACTTGCCCATTTATACAATACACCAAAAAAGTTGGCGAATTTTTGAGCTAAATCGTTTTCTTTTTTATAAAAAATCCACGAAAGTATGATGCCAACTGCTCCAACACCAACAGCTACTGCTGCTAATGGATAGTTAAGATGTGCTTCAAAACCCATTTTGTCGGCAGTTACAAATTCGCTAAAAGGAATAAACCCTACTGTAATACTTAAAAATGCTAAAATCATTAATGGAACACTCATCGATAAAGGCGATTCGTGTGGGGTATGGTCGTACTTGGTATCTTTGCTCCAAAATATGCCAAAATAAAGTCTGAACATGTAAAATGCTGTTAACCCAGCAACCAAAAGACCTACATAATAAATCAACTTGTCGTGATGAAAGGCTGCTACTAAAATTTCGTCTTTACTCCAAAACCCTGCAAAAGGTGGGACGCCTGCAATAGCTAATGCTGCAATTAAAAAAGTAATGTTAGTGATGGGCATGTATTTACGTAATCCTCCCATGTCTTTTAATTCGTTGCTATGCACTGCGTGAATTACTGAACCTGCACCCAAAAACAATAAGGCTTTAAACATGGCGTGTGTAAACAAATGGAACATAGATGCCATATAACCAACCCCTTCGTGTCCGTCATAACCGGAAACCCCAAGAGCAAACATCATGTAACCAATTTGCGACATGGTAGAAAATGCCAATACTCGTTTTATATCTGTTTGTGTGATGGCAATTACGGCAGCAAATAATGAAGAAAAAGCTCCAACATAAGCAACAATGTGTAAGGCAAAACCATCATCTACAAAATAATACATGGGAAATAATCGAGCAACCAAATAACAACCTGCCACAACCATTGTTGCTGCGTGGATTAATGCAGAAACTGGCGTTGGTCCTTCCATGGCATCGGGCAACCAAATGTGTAGCGGAAACATCGCTGATTTACCAGCACCTCCTACAAAAATTAGAATTAAAGCCCAAGTTATTACTGACATGCCCATAAATGAAGTGGCTGCCCAACTTAATATTGCATTTCCTTCAGGATTGTTTAAATCAACAAAATCATAGGTTCCAGTATAATACCCAATAATTAAAATTCCAATTAAGAATCCCAAATCGGCAAAACGAGTTACAATAAATGCTTTTTTAGAAGCCGCTACTGCCGATTGTTTAGTGTAGTAATATCCAATTAAAAGATAAGAGGAAACTCCCACCAATTCCCAAAAAATATAGATTTGAAACAAGTTGGTTGCCAAAACTAACCCAAACATGGAGAAAGAAAACAACGATAAATAGGCGAAAAACTTAGTAAATCCTTCATCGCCTTTCATGTAACCATTACTGTATATGTGTACCATCAAGGAAATGGTTGATACCACCACTAACATCATTACCGAAATGGGGTCAATTAAAATTCCCATATCAATGTGTAAGGTGTCGGTAAAATTCATCCACGTGGTTTTTTCAACAAATGTTTGAAAAACACCATCTACTTTCCCAAAAACAAAAAAGTATTGATAGGCTGCATAAAAAGATAAAATAGTAGAGCTTAACAACCCTCCAACACCGATAAGACCAGAATTTGTAGGTTTAATTTTATGGCTAAAAATACCCAACAATAAAAAAACTGCTAGTGGAATTAATGGGACTAATATGATATAATTGATGTTCATGTCTCTATATAATTAATACTTCATTACTTCTGTGTCTTTAACCTCAACCGAGCTAATTAGTCGGTACAAGTTAATGATGATTGCAATTGCCAAAGCCGTTTCTGCGGCAGCAACAGCAATAATAAAAACGGAAAAGAAAACCCCTTGTAATACCTCAGGAAATAAATATTTGTTAATCACCACAAAATTTACAACGGACGAATTTAAAATTAACTCTACCGAAATTAACATGGATATCAAGTTGGTTCGGGTAATAAATCCGTACACACCAATAAAAAACAGTATGGATGTTAAGGTAAGGATTTCGTAAATGCTAACTCCAGCAATCATATTTTTAATGTTTGAAGTCCGAAGTCCGAAGTCCGAAGACCAAAAACCAAAGACCGTAATTTATTCTCAATATATTTTCTTTAAATTCCATTTACTTTTTAACTTCCAACTTCATTCTCCCGACTTCGGTCTTCCAACTTCTGTCTTCTTCGTTCCTTTAGCAATTACAATTGCTCCAATCATTGCTGCGAGCAACAACACACTAATTACTTCGAATGGCAAAATAAATCCACCTGCTTCATAGCTTAAAAACCCTTTCCCAATTTCATTAATTGTTGTTGAGTTGGAGTTTTCAATCACATTAAATGGATGAGTATAGATGGTGGCTAAAAAAATGCCTAATCCTGCCAAACAAGCAATTGCTGTGATTATTTTTTTCAACAATTTAGCCACTTCTAACTCCATTTCGATGTGATGAATTAAGAGGACTGAAAAAATCATTAAAACAATAATACCGCCGGCATAAACGGTAAGTTGGATAGCCGCCAAAAAATTATAATCAATTAAAAAATAAATTCCTGCCATGCCTATTAAAACAAATAAAAGGTAAACCACAGAACGGAGCATTTTACGGCTGCTCACTGAAGCCACCGCAAAAACAATCATGATGATTGCTAAAATGTAAAATATAATTTTTTCTGCCATACTATCTTTTTCTAATTTTTATTTCTTTCATCAAAAAAAACACCTACTTCAAAAACACACCCCCGCCCCTCTCAAGAGGGGAACCCAACGCTCATAGCCGTCTTCCAACTTCGGTCTTCCGTCTTTTTTTATTCTTTATCTTCTACTCCCTTCATTAACTTAGAACCCGGTTTATTTAAAACCCTATCCAAATATTTTCTATCATACACAGAATTTTCGAAGTTTTGTCCCCATTTTATTGCATCGGTCGGACAAGCTTCAATACACAAACCACACATGGTACACATTCCTAAATGGTAAATGTGTTTGTCAATCATTTTTTTCTTTTTTCCTGATTCTTCATCCAATTGTCTGTCCCAAATAATTTCGATAGTACCATTAGGACATGCTATTTCACAAGCTTGGCAACCTGTGCAACGATGTTCATTGTTTTCGTCGTGAGGCATAATTACTTCACCACGAAAACGCTCAAACATTTTTAGTGTTTCTCTATTTTCAGGATATTGCTGGGTAATAGAACCTTTTCTGAAATTTAAAAAATACTTTCCAGTAATGCTCATTCCAGTAAGAAGCGATTTTATACCTTGATATATATCTGAAAAATAACTCATATCTTCTAAAATTGAATTGTTAAGCCAAGCCAAACAACAACAGCCATTACTACTAAGTTTACTAGATTAATTGGAAGTAAATATTTCCATTCTAAGGTTAAAATTTGGTCAATTCTTAATCGAGGAAACGACCACCTGAACCACATCATTAAAAATACGATAACAAATGTTTTGGCCAAAAACCAAAATATACCCAATAAAGGAATGGATTCTGTTATTCCGAAAGGAGATAACCAAGCTCCAAAAAATACGGTGGTTGCAATGGAGGCAATAATAAACATGTTGATGAATTCAGCTAAAAAGAAATAGGCGAATTTCATCCCAGAATATTCGGTGTGGAAACCTGCTCCTAATTCCGATTCCGCTTCTACTAAATCGAAGGGTGTTCTATTGGTTTCAGCAGTTCCGGCTATCATATAAATCATAAATGCAATTACTGCGGGGATGTGTCCTTGAACGATTAGCCAACCATTTTTTTGAACTTCAACAATTTCTGAAAGTTGTAATGTTCCGGTCATTAATACTATTGTTAACAACGATAAGGATACCGATAATTCGTAGCTGATGGTTTGCACGCCACTTCGCATGGCTCCAATTAACGAAAATTTGTTGTTACTGCTCCATCCTGCCAATAAAATTCCGATAACTCCAATAGAGGAAATGGCAATTAAAAAGAGTATACCGATGTTAATGTCGAAAGCTTGAAAATCTTTGGTAAAAGGAAAAACAGCTAAAGCCAATAAAGCGGTAATAATAACAAAATAAGGAGCTAAATTGTATAAAAACTTATCGGCTTTTATGGTTCCTGTCAACTCTTTTGAAACCAGTTTAAGTGCATCGGCAATAGTTTGTAAAATTCCGTGAAACCCTACTCGATTTGGACCTCTTCTTAACTGAAACCATGCAGCAATTCTTCGTTCCATTAACACCAAAAACAATCCGGCAACTGCAAAACCAGTTAAATAGATTACGGCTATTATGGTCATCTCAACAATACTAGCAATGTTTTCAGGCATTAAGCTAAACAGCCACTCGTGAATATTTTTTGTTATACTTAATAACATAATTTTATTTTTATCGGTCTATATCAGGAATTACCAAATCTAACGTTGCCATAATAGCAACCAAATCGCCAATTTTACTTCCTACAGAAATATGGTTTAACAACGATAAATTCGAAAATCCGGGTGAACGGAATTTTACCCGATGTGCATTTTTTGTTCCTGTACTGATGATATATACCCCTAATTCTCCTCTGGCAGTTTCTACGCGTTGGTAAAATTCACCTTTTGGTAATTTAATTACCGCGTTGGTCGCTACTTTATAGTCTCCTTCCGGAATGTTGTCAATCAATTGTTCGATGATGGATAATGATTCCCACATTTCTTCAATTCTAACTTCATAACGGGCAAAGGTATCACCGGTTGTTCGCATGGCTTCTTTAAATTTTACTTTATCTAAAGCACTGTATGGATGATGAACCCTAACATCGCACGAATAACCCGAAGCACGACCAACAGGTCCGCTTGCACCAAACGAAATAGCATCTTCTTTAGTTAAAATACCAACGCCTTTGGTTCTGTGTTGAAAAATGACATTATTGGTTAATAACGCATCATATTCAGGGAGTTTGGTTTTAAAATGAGCCACAAATTCTTTGGTTCTTTTTACAAAGTTGGGATGAATGTCGAACATTAACCCACCGGGCATGTTGTAGTTCATGGTTAAACGGGCACCACAGGTTTCTTCAAAAATATCGTTAATCATTTCACGGTCTCTAAACCCATAAAAAAACGTAGTAAAAGCTCCAACATCCATTCCCATAACTCCCCACCATAAGGTATGTGAAGCGATTCGGGTTAATTCTCCAATAATGGTTCGAATAACTTTTACTCGCTCAGGAACTTCCAATTGTAGTGCATTTTCTATAGCTAAACAAACTGCTTCATTATTTATATTGGACGATAAATAGTCCATTCTATCGGTTAAATGAACAATTTGCTGATAGCTATCCCGTTCGCACATTTTTTCGATAGATCGATGGATGTACCCTAAATCCGGTTCAACTTTTTTAATGATTTCCCCATCAATGGTTAACAATAAACGCAAAACACCGTGTGTTGCAGGGTGTTGAGGTCCCATATTGATAAAATACTCTTCCGACTTAAAGTTATTATTTACAACAATTGGTTCCATCTATGTTTATTTAACAATCATATTAATTTCATCCACATAATCTTTTCTAAGCGGAAAGCCACTCCATTCATCTGTTAAAAAAAGTCTTTTTAAATTGGGATGATTATTGAATTTTATTCCAAAAAAATCGAACACTTCACGCTCATGAAATTCGGCAGTTTGCCAGATGTCGCAAACCGTATCAAAAGTTGGATTTTCTCTATCGGCAGTTTTTACTTTTACAACGATGGTATGTCTGTAATCCGTAGATTCTAAATGATAAACTACGCCCAATTCTGTACCCCAATCCACTCCACTCAAGCAAAATAAATAATCGAATTTAGTTTCGTTGTTATTTTTTAGTTGAAGCATCAATTCGTGAAGTTGTTCCGGTTTTACCGTAATATTTAAAAATTGAGATTCTGCTTCAGAAAACTCTAATTCCGAAATCCAAGTACTGATTATATTTTGTAAAGCTTCGTTAGTCATTTATCTTGTGTCATTTATTCTTCCGTTTTCCAACTTTTTCTATTTCCCTTCATCAAACCCATCAACCGGATTTTCTTTATTTTTCATACTTTCTTGTCGAATTTTATCTTGTAACATCAACATACCTTCCAATAAAGCTTCAGGTCGAGGAGGACAACCTGGCACGTAAACATCTACAGGAATTACATGGTCAGCTCCTTTTACTACCGAATACGAATTGTAAAAAAATGGACCTCCGGATATTGCACATGCTCCCATAGCAATTACATATTTTGGTTCAGCCATTTGGTCGTATAATCGACGTAAAACAGGAGCCATTTTATTAACGATAGTTCCTGCAATAATTATTAAATCTGCTTGTCGTGGGGAAGGACGTGCTACTTCAAATCCAAATCTGGAATAATCGTGTCGGGAAGCACCTGTTTGCATCATTTCTATAGCACAACAACTAGTACCAAAATAGAGTGACCAAAGCGAATTTGCTCTACCCCAGTTGATTACTTTATCTAAATTGGTAACCATGATGTTTGCTCCATTTCCTGCCGGAATTACTTTTCCCGGAAAATCTGCTGGAATTGCTGAATTATTTTCTACTCCCATTTTAATGCTCCTTTTTTCCAAGCGTACAATAAGCCTAGTCCTAAAATAAATAGGAAAATAATAATTTCTACTAAAGCAACTGTTCCAACTTCTTTAAACACTACTGCCCAAGGAAATAAAAAGGCTACCTCAACATCAAATACCAAAAACAAAATGGCATACAAATAATAACCTACTTTAAACTGAACCCATGTTGGTCCAATGGTTTGCATACCACTTTCGTAAGGTTCTCTTTTTTGAGTATTATCCGATTTGGGTGAGATTAAATTGGATAAAAAGTTCGCCCCAGCAACTAGCACAATACCCGCTAGTAAAAAAACTATTATTGCTTCTGAACCCATTGTCTTCTTTTATAAATATTTATGCAAAATTACTGAAAAGTTCACAGTTCACAGTTTATCGGTTCTCAGTTGTCAGTTCTCAGTCTTCAGTTCGCCCCCGATAGTTATCGGAATAATCTTCCGCCTTTTAGTCTTTTCGTCCTCTACGAAAGCCCCTCCTTCGGAGGGGTTTGGGGAGGCTCTTCTTCACTTCACTTCGTATGTTTCTCCTGAAAAGAATAAATCGTCCGTTTTTTTGTATTTAGAGTTCGCTTTAATTTTTTTAGTTAATTCATCTTCTCTTTCTTCCAAAGTAACATCGTCAAAAGCTCTGATTACACCTGTAGCAATAGGGTCAGATAACCGAATAAGCATTTGGTGCATTGTTGGGTCTTGTTCTTTAGCATCATGAACCAATAAATCTTTTTCGGTAATACCATTTTCGCCAATGGTAACCACTTCTAATTTTAAGCCTTTTAATACCAATCCTTTTTCAGAATTTTTACCAAAAATCATTGGTTTACCGTGTTCCAAATAAATTTGTTTATCATCTTTTACCTCCTTATCGGTAACATCTGTAAAACAGCCATCGTTAAAAATCACGCAGTTTTGTAAAACTTCGATTAACGATGTTCCTTTAAAACGATGAGCTTCAATAAAAATTTGAGTCATTGCTTTTGGGTTGTTACCACCAATTCTAGCATAAAATCTAGCGTTTGCTCCTAAAGCCAATTCGCCTGGAGAAAAAGGAGGTTGAGTATTTCCGTAAGGTGATGATTTTGTTTTTTGACCTACAACAGATGTTGGTGAAAATTGTCCTTTGGTTAAACCGTATATTTCGTTGTTAAAAAGAACAATGTTTAAATCAATGTTTCTTCTTAAAACATGGATAAAATGATTTCCACCAATTGCCATTGCATCTCCATCACCAGTAATTATCCAAACACTTAAATTAGGGTTGGCTAATTTTATTCCAGATGCAATACCCGGTGCTCTACCATGAATACTGTGAACTCCGTAGGTGTTCATGTAATATGGAAAACGTGATGAACATCCAATACCTGAAACAAAAACAACATTTTCTTTTTCAACTCCCATTTCTGGAAGTGCTTTTTGCATGGAATTTAAGATTACGTAATCGTCGCAACCCGGACACCATCTAACCTCTTGGTCACTTACAAAGTCTTTATAAGTATATTTTTTTACCGCTGTAGCTTCCATAATTATAGTATTTGTTTAAATTTTTGAATAAGTTCATCGTTAGAAAATGGTAACCCTTGAACTTTGTTAATTTGTTGGAACTCAAATTTGCCAAAGTTGGCTCTTAAAATAAAGGCAAATTGACCACTATTTAATTCGCAAACAATAATTTTTTTGAATTTCTTAAATACCTCTTCAGTATTTTTTGGCATTGGATTGATGTAGTTGAAATGAGCGAACCCAATGTTTTTGTATCCTTCATCAGTAATCTCTTTTACAGCCGAGTGAAGTGTTCCGTAAGTTCCACCCCAACCAACTACTAATAAATCACCTTCTTGAGCGTATTCAACTTTTAAGTCAGGAATATTATCTTGAACTCGTTTAATTTTTTCAGCTCTGGTGTTGGTCATTACTTGGTGATTTTCAGGAACATAATTTACATTTCCTGTTATACTATCTTTCTCCAAACCACCAACTCGATGTTCTAAGCCTGGAGTGCCTGGAACAGCCCATTCACGAGCTAAAGTTTTAGGGTCTCTGTTATAAGGATGCCAATTTTCAGTTGCTTTTGTTACTTTGCGATTTTTAATTTCAGGCATGTCAGCTACACTTTGAATTTTCCATGGAGCAGAACCGTTTGCAATATAACCATCGGTTAATAAAACTACTGGTGTCATATGTTCCAAAGCTAATCTAGCGGCTTCGTAAGCAAAATTAAAACAATCAGCAGGAGTTCCGGCAGCAATTACAATTACCGGGCTTTCACCATTTCTACCATACATGGCTTGTAATAAATCCGATTGTTCGGTTTTTGTTGGCAATCCAGTTGAAGGTCCACCACGTTGAACATTAATCACCACCAAAGGCAATTCAATCATCATGGCTAAACCTAACGCTTCGCCTTTTAAAGCTAAACCTGGTCCTGAAGTTGTGGTAATGGCTAAATCGCCAGCAAAAGCAGCACCAATTGCAGAAGTTATCCCTGCAATTTCGTCTTCTGCTTGAAAAGCTTTTACTCCAAAATGTTTGTGTTTAACCAACTCGTGTAAAATATCGGTTGCTGGAGTAATAGGATAAGATCCTAAAAACAATTCTAATCCCGATTTTTCAGAAGCTGCTAACAAACCCCATGCTGTTGCAGTATTTCCCATAATGATACGGTATTTACCAGGTTTCATTTTAGCTGGAGATACGGTAAATGAATTTGGAATTAACTCTAAAGTTTCTGCAAAATAAAATCCTGCATTCAACACTTTCGTGTTGGCTTCAACTAATTCTGGTTTATTTTTGAATTTTTTATTAAAAAAATCAATGGTATGTTCGGTCGAACGATTGTACATCCAATACACCATTCCAAGCGAAAACATGTTTTTACTTCTGGTAATCGCTTTATTGTCTAATCCTTCAACATCCTTTAATGCTTCTTTTGTTAAAGTTGACATATCCACTTCAATAACACGGTAACCCTCTAAGCTGCCATCTTCTAAAGGATTGGTTTCGTAAAATGCTTTCTCTAAATTCTTTTTAGTAAAAGCATCTTTATCAACAATAATGGTGTGTCCTGATTTTAAGGAATACAAATTAGTTTTTAATGCCGCAGGGTTCATAGCAACCAATAAATCAACGCTATCACCGGGTGTACTTACTTCAACGCTACCAATGTGTACTTGAAATCCTGAAACTCCATATAAACTTCCTTGTGGGGCTCTAATTTCTGATGGATAATTAGGGAATGTGGCAATATCATTACCAAACATTGCTGAGGTGTCAGAAAACTGTGTTCCTGTTAATTGCATTCCGTCTCCCGAATCGCCTACAAACCGAATAACTACCGCTTGTAACTCTTCAGGTTGGATTGTTTTACTTGCTATACTCATAAACTTAAGTTTTATATTATCAAATATGTAATAAAGGTACTGATTTTTGATGTCAAATGTAGTTTTGCCTCAGAAATAGAATTATGACAATAATCATAAACGCTTATGATAATAATCAGCAATCAACTTTGGGATGAATTTTACATTTGTCGATAATTAAGGTAATAATTAATATACAAACTTAACTATTTTATAAATCATGGCTATTAAAATCACTGACGAATGCATTAATTGCGATGCATGTATTTCAGAATGTCCAAACAATGCAATTTATGAACCAGACCAAAAATGGTCTTATTCAGAAAAAACATCATTAAGTGGAATGGTAACAACACTTGATGGAAACCAAGTTGATGCTGACAAAGAAAATGCTCCTCTTTCGGATGAATTTTACTTTATTGTATCTGACAAATGTACTGAATGTAAAGGTTTTCACGACGAACCACAATGTGCTTCTGTTTGCCCAGTAGATTGTTGTGTACCTGATACCAATCATGTAGAAGACGAAAGTGTTTTGTTAAAGAAAAAAGCTTGGTTACATGGTGAATAAGATGTTATCTGAAAAGATAATAATAAGTTAACCAAAAAAGTAAATAGCGAAATAAATAATTTCTCTGTTTATGCTATACCTCAATATTTTAACAGCATCATTAATAATAGTTTTCTTAATTAATGATGCTGTTTTGTTTTTAAAACATCTTTAAAATGAAACAAAAAAGCGAAAAAATTATTTGTGATGCCAACGAAGCTGTTGCTAAAATAGCTCACAAAACCAATGAAGTTTGTGCAATTTATCCTATTACACCAGCTTCACCAATGGGTGAACATGTAGATGTTTATAGTGCTCAAGGCAAGAAAAATATCTGGAACAATGTTCCTAGAATTGTTGAAATGCAAAGTGAAGGTGGTGCTGCCGGAACTGTTCATGGTTCGTTACAAGCAGGTGCATTAACAACTACATTCACTTCTTCGCAAGGTTTATTGTTAATGATTCCAAACATGTACAAAATGGCCGGCGAATTATTGCCAACCGTTATACATGTTGCAGCCAGAACCATTGCAACACACGCTTTATCTATTTTTGGCGATCACTCCGATGTAATGGCAACCCGACAAACAGGGTTTTCGATGTTGTTTGGTGGTTCGGTACAAGAAGCACACGATTTTGCTTTAATTTCTCAAGTATCAGCATTAAAATCAAGAGTGCCGTTTTTAAATATTTTTGATGGGTTCAGGACTTCACACGAAATTTCAAAAATTGATGCTATACCTGATGAGGTAATCAAAGCCATGATGCCGGAAGATGAAATTATGGCTCATAAAAAAAGAGGATTAAATCCCGATAGCCCAGTAATTAGAGGTACTGCCCAAAACCCTGATGTATTTTTTCAGGCTCGTGAAGCTGCCAATTTATATTATGATAAAGTTCCCGGAATTGTTCAAGAAGTAATGGACGAGTTCTACGAACATACCGGTCGTAAATACAGTTTGTTTTATTATTTGGGTCATCCTGAAGCTGAAAGAGTAATTATTGTGATGGGGTCTGCTGAAGGTCCGGTAAGAGAAACTCTTGATGCCATGTTAGAAAAAGGAGAAAAAGTAGGGGCTATTTTTGTACGATTATTCCGACCATTTTCTATTGCTCATTTTGTTGAACAACTCCCTAAGTCCGTTAAAAAAATAGCCGTTTTAGATAGAACAAAAGAACCCGGTAGTGTTGGAGACCCTCTTTATTTAGATGTGGTTACGGCTTTGGTAGAAAGCAAAAGAGAAATGCCAACTGTTGTAGCCGGTCGTTACGGATTATCATCAAAAGAATTTACTCCTGTAATGGTTAAAACAATTTATGATGAGTTATTAAAAGAATCTCCAAAAAACCACTTCACCATTGGTATTAATGACGATGTAAGTTTTACAAGTTTAGATTATAACCAATCATTTGAAATTAAAAAATCGACCATCAACTGTATGTTTTATGGTTTAGGTTCTGACGGAACGGTTGGAGCAAATAAAAACTCGATTAAAATTATCGGAGAAACTACCGATAATTATGTACAGGGATATTTTGTGTACGACTCTAAAAAGGCCGGAGCCCAAACCATTTCGCACTTACGTTTTGGTCCAGACCCCATCTATTCAACTTATTTAATTGATAAAGCAGATTTTGTTGCCAGTCATCAATTTAAATTTATTGAGAAATTCAATATGGTTGTCGATTTAAAACAAGGCGGTACTTTCTTGTTAAACTCACCTTTTTCGAAAGATGAAATTTGGGATCAATTACCCATAGAAATTCAAAAAGAAATCATTCAAAAAGAAATAAATTTTTATGTCATTGATGCCAGTAAAGTGGCTCAAGATGCTCATCTTGGAAAAAGAGCAAATACCGTTTTACAGACTTGCTTCTTTGCTATTTCAGGAATCTTACCTAAAGATGAAGCCATTCAAAAAATTAAAAATGCGATTGTAAAATCATATTCTCACAAAGGGGAAAAAGTGGTGAACATGAACTTTAATGCGGTAGACAAATCCCTTGAAAATTTACAAAAAGTTGATTATCCAAAAGTTGCGACTGGTAAAAAACACTTGTTGTCGGCCATGAGAAATGCTCCTGCAGGATTTGTTACTGATGTGTTAGAAAAAATATTAGGTGGTTTTGGCGATGAATTACCGGTAAGTGCATTTACTGTAGATGGAACTTTTCCAACAGGAACAACACAATACGAAAAAAGCGGAATTGCTGATATTGTTCCGGTTTGGGACGACGAAAAATTGTGTACACAATGTAACAAATGTATTGCCATTTGTCCTCACGCTGCCATTCGGGCAAAAGTGGTTTCAAACGATTTATTAATGGGTTTACCTTCTTCATTAAAATCAGTTCCGGCAAAAGGAAGGCCTTTTGCTAGCGACAAAGAATCGTATATTCTACAAGTTTCTCCCGAAGATTGTACCGGTTGCGACTTGTGTGTAGCCGTTTGTCCTGCCGAAAGCAAAGAAATTGAAAACTTCAAAGCCATCAACATGAGAAAAAAACAAGATGTTGAAGTTGTTGAAAATGCAAATTGGGACGCTTTTGTGGAGTTGCCTTATTATGACAGAAAAGAATTGCAGGTTTCTACCGTTAAAGGTTCTCAATTTTTAGAACCATTGTTTGAGTTCTCAGGAGCTTGTTCAGGTTGTGGCGAAACTCCTTACATTAAAATGCTTACTCAATTGTATGGCGATAGTATTTTAATCGCCAATGCAACAGGTTGTTCGTCGATTTATGGAGGTAATTTACCAACCACACCTTACAAAACAAATAAATCGGGTAGAGGTCCTGCTTGGGCAAACTCATTGTTTGAAGACAATGCAGAGTTTGGCTTAGGAATGAAATTAGCATTGACCAAAAAACAAGAAATTGCTTTTAATTTATTAGAAACATTAAAACCAATGCTTGATGCTTCTTTGGTTGAAAGTATTGTAAACAACCCGGAAGAAACAGAAACTCAAAAAGAAGAAAAAATTGCTCAAATCGAAGTGTTGAATGCTGCTCTTGCAAAAATTACCAACAACAAGGATGCTGCAAAATTAGCTCAACTTTCTGATTACCTCAGAAAAAAAGCGGTTTGGATTATTGGTGGCGATGGATGGGCTTACGATATCGGTTTCGGTGGAGTTGACCACATTATGGCTTCGGGCGAAAACATTAACATTTTAGTGTTAGATACAGAGATTTATTCAAATACCGGTGGACAAACATCAAAATCAACACCTTTGGGTGCTATAGCCAAATTCTCTATGTCGGGTAAAAGAACCAGCAAGAAAAATTTAGCACTTCAAGCTGTTTCTTACGAAAACGTTTATGTGGCTCAAATAGCTATGGGAGCAAAAGATTTACAAGCCCTAAAAGCTTTTGAAGAAGCTGCTGCTTACGATGGTCCTTCAATAATTATTGCTTATTCGCACTGTGGCGAACATGGTTATGATTTAAAAAATGGGGTTTCGCAACAAGAAAAAGCAGTAGCAACAGGTTACTGGCCATTGTTTAGGTTTGATCCATCAAAACCAAAAGGAAGCAGGTTTAAATTAGATTCGAAAGCTGCAACAGCACCTTTAGCTGATTTTATGTATAACGAAACACGTTTTACTAGATTGGTTAAAGATAACCCGGAATTGGCTAAAGAACTGTTAGCAGAAGCACAGGAAAATGTACAAACTAAATGGGAAAAATTGGAACATTTGACAGATATGTAGTTAGAAGTCGGAAGCTGGCATTGAGCGAAGGTTCTCCCCTTAAGGGGAGATACAGAGGGGTGATAAATTCAGAAGACCGAAGCACTTTTTTCTTCGGACTCTGGTCTTCCGTCTTCGGACATAAAAATAACAAACATTCAAATCGATTCACACATGAAAACTAAAGCAACCAAATTATTTGATGATGCAGCTGCAAAGTTAAATCAAGCGAAAGATGAAATATACAAACCCAAGGAAGACCTCGTTTCTTTCTTGGTGTGTAAAAATTCTCAATTTGTTATCGAAAATTATTTGAAAGGATATTTATTTAAAAACAATATCGATTCAAACAGTTACCATACTATTGATGAGCTTTATACGAAGTGCAAAGAAATAAATAAAAAATTTGAAAAGATTGATCTATCAGCACTTCAATGCACTTCTAAAGATTTAGAAACCAGGGTTTGTACCGATACCGATAAAGTTTGTTCGTGTTTTAATGCTGCCGAAAGTTTCCATAATTTTCTTAAACACGAAAAGATTATTGAATAATTCTGTTCGAAGACGGAAGACCGAAATCTGAAGTGCTTCGGTCTTTTGGCTTTCATTTTAACTATGCAACCATTTATCACCAACTAAAAAGTAGTTTGTGTTATTCAACATATTTATTTATAATCATTCTTAATAATAGATAATTACTTACCTTTGCCGACTAATTTTTATAGTATTAAGGCATGGATAAACAGTCCTATTTGAGTAACGCAGATGCTTCTGTAATTGATGAATATTATCAGCAATACCTTGCTAATCCTGAAAATGTTGGTGAAGGCTGGCGAAAATTTTTTGAAGGATTTGAGTTTGCACGTAAAAATTACGACACTGAGGCACCTAATGGTTACGATAAAGAATTCAAAGTTTTAGCCTTAATAAATGGATATCGAACACGTGGTCATTTGTTTACCAAAACCAATCCGGTTCGAATTAGACGACAATATTTACCTACACTTGAAATTGAAAATTTTGGATTAACCCAAGCCGATTTAGACACTGTTTTTCAAGCCGGTAAAGAGGTTGGTGTTGGAGCAACAACATTACGTAACATTGTTGCCCATTTAGAACGTGTGTATTGTAATTCTATAGGTATTGAATACATGTATATTCGTAAACCTGAAGAATTGGCTTGGATAAAAGAAAATATCGAATTAAAATCGTTAACCGTATTTGATGCCCGACAAAAAAAATACCTTCTTCACCAATTAAATAAAGCGGTTGTTTTTGAGCAGTTTTTGCATAAAAAATTTGTTGGTCAGAAACGTTTTTCTTTAGAAGGTGGTGAAGCATTAATACCTGCTTTAGATGCCATTATAAAAGTTGGTGGTGACTTAGGCGTAGTTGAATTTATTGTTGGAATGGCACATCGAGGGCGATTAAATGTGTTGGCCAATATTTTTAACAAATCATACGAAAGTATTTTTAGCGAATTTGAAGGAAAAGAATACGAAGATAGTCTTTACGATGGCGATGTTAAATACCACTTGGGATTTTCTTCGTTTGTAAAAACTAAAAACGACCGGGAAGTTCACATTACTTTAGCCCCAAATCCTTCTCACCTCGAAACCGTTGCTCCGGTTGTTGAAGGTATTACTCGCTCAAAATTAGATTCATATTTAAAAGACGAAAGTAAAATTATTCCCATTATTGTTCACGGCGATGCTGCCATTGCCGGGCAGGGTGTTGTTTATGAAGTAGTACAAATGGCTCAATTAGACGGCTACCGAACAGGAGGAACTATCCATATTGTGGTAAACAACCAAATTGGGTTTACTACCAATTATTTAGATGCACGTTCAAGTACGTATTGTACCGATGTTGCCAAAGTAACTTTGTCGCCAGTTTTACACGTAAATGGCGACGATGCCGAAGCAGTAATTCAAGCTATTATTTTGGCAGTTGAATACCGTCAGAAATACAAAAAAGATGTTTTTATTGATATTCTTGGATACCGTAAATACGGACACAACGAAGGAGATGAGCCACGATTTACTCAACCTTTATTGTACCAAGCCATTAGCAAACATCTCAACCCAAGGGATATTTATTTGAAACAGTTGCAAAACGAAGGTATTGTTTCGGTTGAAGAACTTAAAGAATTGGAGAGCAGTTTTGACAGTATGTTACAAGACCGCTTAAACGATGCTAAACAAATTGAAAAAGCTATTGTAACGCCATTTTTAAAAAGAACATGGCAAGATTATGAATACTGTAATCCGGGCGATTTCGAAAAAGCTGTTGACACTACTTTTGACAAAAAAAAACTGGTAACCATTGCCAAAAAAATTAGCAGTTTGCCTACCGACAAAAAGTTTATCAATAAAATTGTGAAATTGTTTGGCGACCGAATGAAAATGGTAGAAGATGCTAATAATTTAGATTGGGCAATGGGCGAATTGTTGGCGTATTCCACCTTATTGGAAGAAGGTCATCCAGTTCGGGTTTCTGGTCAGGATGTAGAAAGAGGAACATTCTCGCACCGACATGCTGTTGTTAAAGTAGAAGATTCGGAAGAAGAATACGTTCCGTTAGAAAATATTTCCAAAAACCAAGCACCTTTTTACATTTACAATTCGCTACTTTCTGAATACGGAGTTTTAGGTTTTGAATACGGTTATGGAATGGCAGCTCCAAACGGATTAACCATTTGGGAAGCTCAATTTGGCGATTTTAATAACGGTGCTCAAATCATTATCGACCAGTTTTTAAGTGCTGCCGAAGACAAATGGAAAACCCAAAATGGCTTGGTATTGTTGCTGCCACACGGTTATGAAGGACAAGGAGCAGAACACTCTAGCGGGCGAATGGAACGATTTTTACAACTTTGTGCCGAAGAAAACATGCAGGTTGTCGATTGTACCACACCGGCAAATTTTTATCACGTATTACGTCGTCAGTTAAAACGCAAGTTTAGAAAACCATTGGTGGTATTTACTCCAAAAAGTTTGTTGCGTCATCCAAAATGTGTTTCCAGTATGGATGAATTAGCCAATGGAACATTCAAAGAAGTTATCGACGACCAAAAAGCAACCACTAAAAATGTGGATACCGTTGTATTTTGTACAGGTAAATTTTACTATGATTTATTAGCGAAAAAAGAAGAAATTGGTGGTGCTGATAACATTGCATTGGTTCGAATTGAACAGCTTTATCCGTTACCACAAAAGCAATTGGATAAAATAATTGCAAAATATAGCAACGTTAAAAAATATATTTGGGCTCAAGAAGAACCAGAAAACATGGGAGCTTGGACTCACCTGATGCGACATTTTACATCAGTGAAATTAAATGTAATTTCACAACCTGAAAGTGGTGCTCCAGCGACAGGCTCTTCAAAAGTACATGCAAAAAGGCACACTGCAATTATTAATAAAGTATTTGAAAATACATTGGTTATTTGACAGGAGACCGAAGTCGGAAGACCGAAGAAACTTGAAACATAAACCTTGAACATTAAACTATAAGAAACATGGCTTTAGAAATGAAAGTTCCCTCGCCGGGAGAATCAATAAAAGAAGTAGAAATAGCAAGATGGTTGGTAGAAGATGGCGATTATGTGGAGAAAGACCAAGCCATTGCAGAAGTAGATTCTGATAAAGCAACTTTAGAATTACCAGCCGAAGAAGCCGGAATTATTACCTTAAAAGCTGCCGAAGGCGATGTGGTAAAGGTGGGTGCTGTGGTTTGTTTAATTGATACTAAAGCAAAAAGACCTGTTGGAAGTCCGAAAATAGAAGATGGAAGACCGAAGACCGAAGACCGAAGTGAGAAGACTGAAACTCGAACCGAGCTTGCGAGCTCAACGAAGTTAAACCCTAAACTCGAAACTCGAAACTCGAAGGCGACAGTTGATGTAAAAGCAACTCCGGTGGCAAAAGAAATGATAACCAAAAACAGCATAAATACGGTGAAGGTTCATGGTTCGGGTTCAAACGGAAAAATTACCAAAGCCGATATTGAAGCTTATTTAACTAACGGAATAACGCCAAATGCCATTACAGGTTGGGGGGGAACAAGAGAGCAAAGCAGCGAAAAAATGAGCATGTTGCGACGAAAAATTGCATCACGTTTGGTTGCTGTTAAAAACGAAACAGCCATGTTAACCACTTTTAACGAGGTGGACATGAAACCGTTGATGGATTTACGTGCCAAATACAAAGATATTTTTAAAGAAAAACACGGTGTAAACTTGGGTTTTATGTCGTTTTTTACCAAAGCGGTTACCGAAGCCATTCGTTTATATCCATCAGTAAACTCTATGATAGATGGCGACCAAATGGTAAGCTTTAACTATGCTGATATAGGTATTGCCGTAAGTTCCCCAAAAGGATTGATGGTTCCTGTAGTACGAAATGCCGAACAACTGAGTTTGGCAGAAATTGAAGGAGAAATTAAACGTTTAGCGGTAAAAGCCCGTGATGGTAAAATTGACATTACCGACATGGAAGGCGGAACGTTTACCATTACCAATGGTGGTGTTTTTGGTTCGATGTTGAGTACACCAATTATTAACCCTCCACAAAGTGCAATTTTGGGTATGCACAACATTGTTGACCGACCGGTTGCCATTGATGGAAAAGTAGAAATACGCCCAATCATGTATGTGGCATTAAGTTACGACCACCGTATCATTGACGGAAAAGAATCGGTAGGATTTCTTAAAACCGTAAAAGAAATGCTGGAAAACCCCACTAAAATAATTTTTGGAGGCAAAAACCCTGATGAGGTTTTGTTGAACTTGTAAATAAAAAACCCGCTGATGGCGGGTTTTTTATTAGATGTGATGTTTTGCAAACATTTAATTGCTTATAAATAGTAATCTAAATTATTAGTAAGAATGGATATTGAAACCTATCGAAATAATAAAGCATTAACTAAAAAGGACAAGATAAATATTGCCATCCTTGTATCATATATGGCTTTAATATTTTTTACAATGTTCGAATTCAGATTGCAAGAGTATTCTCCTTGGGATCAAATGTCTAATTCAATTGTATTACCAACAATCTTTATAATCTTTTTGGTGCTTTGGTTTTTTAAGAAAAAAATATTTTCTAAACTAAATAACTTAAGTATTAAAGACTATATAGGGCTAATTTTTTTATTGATTGTTATGTCTGCTTCTATCTCAATACCTGTATATGGGTTTTTATCTTTGGCAAATAGGACAATTGGACATAAAACAGAATATTTATTGCGAGGTGAAATAATTAATCTTGATAGCAATACAACTTATAATAAGGGCTTATCCAGTGTTTATTATATGGTAAGGGTTAAAGAAAAAAGTTCTAATAAAGAGTTTGAATTTCAAATATATCATGATGAATATAGAAGACTTCAAGCCAACTCATTTTTTGAGAAAAAGCTAACAAAAGGAAGTTTAGGATTTTTATATTTATATGAGTAAACTTCCCCAACGCAGCTTGTATTCTAATTTTATTTTCTGCATTTTTCTTGCAGAACTAGAAAATTTTAATGGCACAGCGATAAAATAGAAAGCAATTTTTTTAAATAAACTTCAACACTAATTAAGTTTTTCTTTAATTTCTTTATTAACACAATCTCTTATTTAAGTTTTTTGCTATTTTCTTAAATAAGGTGTATCTTTGTTTAAGAATCAAACTACATAAGCATGAAAAATTTCGAAGCAGGAAAAAGAATTAATCAAGGTACATACAAGAGTTTTCAACCTGAATATATTAATAGAAAATGGACGGTTGAGAATACGGAGCTACAGAGTTTACTTAGTCAAGCCGATAGACAATTAGGCAGGTTAGATATGTATTCTGAGTATATTCCTAATATTGATTTAGTCATTACCATGCACATTTTGAAAGAGGCAACCCAATCAAGTAAAATTGAAGGAACTAAAACAAACATAGAAGATGCATTACGAGACTGGGAAGACGTAAACGAAGAAAAAAGAGACGATTGGGAAGAGGTGCAAAACTATATCTCAGCATTAAATGGAGCTATTGATAATTTAAAAAGACTTCCTTTATCATCCGGATTAATAAAAGAAACACATAAAACCTTGTTGGAAGGTGTTAGAGGAAAACATAAATTACCGGGCGAATTTAGAACCAGTCAAAACTGGATTGGTGGTGCGAGTATAAACGATGCTATTTTTATTCCACCAACTCACACTAGTGTAAATGATTTTATGGGTGATTTAGAAAAATTTACTCATAATGACGAGTATTATTTTCATGACCTATTAAAAATTGCACTAATACATTATCAATTTGAAACCATTCATCCCTTCTTAGATGGGAATGGACGGGTAGGTCGGTTAATGATAACCCTCTATTTAGTTGAGAAAAAAATCCTAAAAAAACCTACTCTATACCTTTCCGATTTTTTTGAACGAAACAGAACAATCTATTATGATAATCTAATGAGAGTGAGAGAAAAAAATGATATAGAACAATGGTTTAAATTTTTTTTAGTTGGTGTAATAGAAACTGCTAAAAATAGTATTTCAACATTTGATAGTATATTAAAACTAAAAGAAGAGGTAGAAATTAAACTTAAAAAGTTGGGAAGCCGTTCTAATAATGCACAAACCATTGTAAATAATTTATTCCAAAAGCCAATGATAGATGCACAAAAAGCCAAAGAATTAACAGGTCTTTCTTTACCATCAGTATATATATTAATTGACGAATTAGAAAAATTAGAAATTATAGAGGAAATAACTGGAGGCAAAAGAGGAAAATTGTATCTTTTTAAAGATTATCTAAAGCTGTTCAAATAAAATATTATGTGTGAATTGAGCGAGAGAGATTACGAACGATAACTACTAAAACAAAACTAACTGTTTTTGATTGAGAAATTAAGATGTTAGCAGGCTAGTTACAGAAGCAAAGCTTTTTAAAAAAACTTTGCTTCTAATTAAGTTTTTCTATGATTTCTTTATTAAGCCAATCGCTTATTTAAGTTTTTTGCTGTATTCTTATTTAAGGTGTATTCTTATTTAAAGAATCAATCCTAAAATTTAGCAAAATAAGACCTTTGTTTATTGGCAATTTATGTAGTTTTGCTTCCATAAAAATTAAAGCCATGCAAGACCACTCAAAAATGAAATTTGCTACCAAAGCAATTCACGCCGGATTAGAACCTGATTCAGCAACAGGAGCCATTATGACTCCTATTTATCAAACTTCAACTTACGTACAAGAAGGTGTTGGAAACCACAAGGGATACGAGTATTCGAGAACGTTAAATCCAACCCGACATGCTTTAGAGAAAAATTTGGCAGCCATTGAAAACGGAAAATTTGGTGCTTGTTTTGCCTCAGGTTTGGCTGCAATGGATTGTATCATAAAAATATTAAATCCGGGCGATGAAGTAATTTCAACCAACGACTTGTATGGTGGTTCGTACCGAATTTTTAAAACTATTTTTGAAAAATATGGCATCAAATTTCATTTTGTACCGATGCAAGATGTAAAATTTATTGAAGAAAAAATAAACGCCAATACCAAATTGGTTTGGGTGGAAACTCCAACCAACCCCATGATGAACATTATTGATATTGAAGCCGTTTCTAAATTAACCAAACCTAGAAATATTTTATTGGCAGTTGACAATACATTTGCATCTCCATACCTTCAAACCCCTTTAGATTTAGGTGCAGATATTGTAATGCATTCCGTAACAAAATACTTAGGCGGACACTCTGATGTGGTAATGGGAGCATTAATTTGCAACGATGAAACATTAGCCAAAGAAATTTATAGAATTCAAAACAGTAGTGGTGCAGTTTGTGGTCCTCAAGATTCGTTTTTGGTGTTAAGAGGTATTAAAACGCTTCATTTACGTATGGAAAGACACTGTGAGAATGGCGAAAAAATTGCTCATTTTTTAGTTAAACATCCAAAAATTGATAAAGTATATTGGCCTGGTTTTGAAACCCATCCAAATCATGCTATCGCAAAAAAACAAATGCGTGGTTTTGGTGGAATGATTTCATTTACCTTGAAAGGAAATAAACTGGAAGACGCTCACCGAATCGTTAAAAATGTTCAAATTTTTTCTTTAGCCGAGTCATTGGGTGGTGTTGAATCTTTAATCGGTCATCCTGCAACCATGACTCACGCTTCTATTCCAAAAGTGGAACGAGAAAAAAGCGGTGTTGTCGATTCATTAATCCGTTTAAGTGTTGGTGTTGAAGCCGTAGAAGATTTAATTGCTGATTTAGAACAGGCATTGAAATAACTGAATGTTTGAGGTTTGAAGTTCGATGTTCCGTCAACCTCAAACTTCAAACCTTGAACCTCAAACCCATAACCCATGAACTACTACTTTATAACCGGTTCCAGTAAAGGTTTGGGAAAAGCTCTTGCTGAATTATTGTTGCAAAACGAAAACAACTTTATTTTTGGATATGCTAGAAGTTCAAGCATTATACATCAACGTTACTACCACAAGCATGTTGATTTTGCTAACTTAGAAGCCGTTCAAAAAATAAAATTTCCTGAACTTAAAGACGCCAAAAAGGTAGTGTTGATTAACAATGCAGGAATTGTTGGAGAAATAAAACACGTGGGGAATTTATCCAACCAAAAAATTATAGATTGCTACACTGTCAATTTAATTGTGCCTTCTATGCTCTCCAACGAGTTTGTAAAAACGTATCAAAAAACTAATGCTGAAAAATTGGTGTTGAACATTAGCTCCGGAGCTAGTCAATCTGCCATTGATGGTTGGAGTGTTTACTGTGCATCTAAAGCAGGGTTAGATATGTTTAGCAAGGTTTTACAAGAAGAATCGAACATCAATACAACAAACATTAAGGTATTAAGTATTGCTCCGGGTATTATTGATACCGAAATGCAACAACAAATTAGAAATACCGACAGCCAAAATTTCTCGAACATCAACCGTTTTGTTGAATACAAAAAAAATGGCGATTTAGCTTCTGCCGAAGACACGGCAAAAAAAATCATTCGATTTATTAATGAGCCAAATTTGTCAAAAAATGTAGTTTGTTCTGTTAGAGATTTATACTGATTCTTAGTGGGTTTGCAATAGCAAAGCTACTTAGAACCCACGCCATAGGCGTGGCCACTTTATTTTTGCAAATTTAAACAGCAGCGGTATAACAAATTAGTACTTTATACAACCGCTTATCTTAAAAATCCAACCGTTAATATAATAATGTTCTATTTTTTTAAGAACAATTCGTTAAATTTGGTATCTTGCTTTATATTCAAGAATAAAACTAACTAAACTAAAAAACTATGAAAAAAATATCTACTTATTTATTGGGATTGATAATGCTCCTGATAGCGAATACCAATTCCGCTCAAAACAAAAGTGGAAACTGGTGTTTTACTGACGAACAAACACAATTGTTAGAACAATTAAATCCTTCCATTATACAACAACGTCAAGATTTTGAAGATTTTCTTTCAAACTTCAAAGGAACTTTTGATCCAACAGCAAAAAAAGCTGCCATTGTTATTCCTATTGTTTTTCACGTAATTACTTACAATGGAAACGGAAATGTTTCAAAAGCAGATATACAAAATGCAGTTAATGTAATCAATCAAGATTTTCAAAGATTAAACCCTGACGCAGCAAATACTAGGGCACTTTTTCAACCTTATGCCGCAACGTTAGATGTTGAATTTCGTTTAGCTCATTTAGACCCTAATGGTAATTGTACTGAAGGTATTGTTAGAATTGAGGATTCACGAACAATGCTTGCTGACGACGCTATAAAATCGGCAAGTTACTGGAATAGTAAAAAATACTTTAACGTATGGATTGTTGATTTTATTGATGGCTCTGCTCCACCAAGCTACATTGCTGGTTACGCACAATTTCCATCAAGTGGAATTAACACCACTTTTGGTGTAATGATTGACAACAGTTTTTTATCAGGCAGAACATTAACACACGAAATAGGTCATTGTTTTAATTTGCTCCATACTTTCCAAAGTGGTTGTGGTTCAAACTGTGGTTCTTCTGGTGATTTGTGTTGTGATACTCCTCCTGTTTCTACATCGAGTGGTACTTGCGATTATACTGAAAACACTTGTACTAATGATGCAAATGGTGCAGACCCTTACAATGCAAATGTATTAGACCAGATAGAAAACTACATGAGTTACAATGCTTGTCAAAACATGTTTAGTTTAGACCAAAAAACCAGAATGATGGCAACTTTAAATTCGACAAATACCACGACTGGATTAGCTCAATTATGGGCTCCTTCTAATTTAGCTTTTACTGGCACAGGAGACCCTTATGATCCAAATCCAATTTGTATTCCTTGGGGTGCAGATTTTTCTTACAACAAACAATACTTGTGTGAAGGCGGGGTTGTAACTTATTCAGATTTAAATACCTATAATGCCACTCCAACTTTATGGGATTGGACTTTTACAGGTGGAACTCCAAATGTTTCAACTGTTGCTTCTCCGTTAATTACGTATAATACTGCTGGTGTTTACGGAGCAACTTATTCTCCTGGTACAACTGCAGGCTATTATACTCCTGTTGTTTCAAAAAGTAATATAATTACCGTAAGTTCTATTGCAGCTCAATTTACGTTGCCTTTTATTGAAGGCATGGAAAATACCACCAATTTTAACAACGATTGGACCATAAACACCATAAGTGGTAATGCTTGGCAAAATGTAACAACGGCTTTTTATTCTGGAGCACGTTCATTAAAAATTAACAATTTAACCAATTCTATAAATGATGTTTCTGAAGCTATTTCATCGTCTTTAAATTTAACAACCATGACGAGTCCAGTAATGACATTTAAGTTGGCTTATGCCAAAAAAGTAGCTGGAGGTAACGATCAATTAATAATTTATTCTTCTATCGACTGTGGTGCTTCTTGGCAAATTGTAACTATTAAATCTGCATCAACCATGTCGAGTGCAACAGCAACTGATGCTGCTTTTACTCCATCTAGCACAGCTCAATGGAAAAATCACAGCGTTACTATTAGTGCCGGATTAGCTGCACAAACAAATGTTAGATTTAAGTTTTACTTTAAAAATAATGGCGGTAACAATGTTTATTTAGACGACATTAACATCTCAGGTACTGTTGGTTTAGATGAACCAAAAATGGTAAATAACTTAACTATTTTCCCAAATCCAACCACCGAAAGTGCTGCTCTTTCTTTTAACTTGGTTAATGAGGTAAAAATATTAAAAATAACTTTGCGTGATGTTTTAGGAAATGAAGTTACTAAAATAATTAACGGACAATCGTTTGCTGCTGGCAGATACTCATTAAGTATTGACCAAGGTAAAAAATTAGCTTCAGGCTTATATTTTATTGAGTTTAATGCTGACAACAAAATAAACGTAGAAAAATTAATTGTTAAATAGTTTTTAGTTTTTAAATAGAAAAAGCCCCACGCTATAGCGTGGGGCTTTTTCGTTTAGTTATTTTAGTTACATTTGAGAAAGATATTATGTGACAATAGTTACATATATCTATCCAATTTGGATGTATATATGTAGTTTTATCACACATATAAACAAGTTGGGCGTCATTGTAAAACGACAGCAGATACAGTAAACATTATTGATGACATTTACCTATTTCACCGACAGTCAAATCCTTCCTCTTGTAGTAAGTTCAATAATTCTAATCGCCTCGACAGTTGCATTTCATTTCGACAAAAAGCGGACAGCATTAATCCTTCTATTTCTTGGCTCACTTGGGTTTGGTTTCTTCATTGCCAATCTTGACAATTTCCTAATCCTATGGGACGAGCAGTATCACGCTCTTGTCGCTAAGCATGTGCTCGATAATCCTTTCAAGCCAACACTTTATTCGACTCCTCTGTTAGACTATGATTATCGCAACTGGACAGCCAATCATATTTGGCTACACAAACAACCATTATTTCTTTGGCAAATTGCATTGAGTTTGAAACTATTTGGCATCAATGAACTTGCAGTAAGAATTCCAAGCATAATTCTCCACGCTATCGCGACACTTATGGTATATCGCATAGGTAAAATTTCTTATAGTGCGACAGTTGGGTTCTACGGAGCATTATTCTTTTCGGTTACTTATCACCTACTCGAATTAATTGCTGGCAAGTATGCGACAGACCACAACGACATTTCGTTTATGTTCTATGTTACTGCAAGTTTTTGGTCTTGGTTTGAATATCAAAATTCTCAAAAGAAATATTGGTTAATTCTAATAGGAATATTTTCTGGTTGTGCAGTGCTTGTAAAATGGTTAGTTGGTTTACTGATATACGCAGTCTGGACAATTTCATTAGGAGTAAACGACAAAAAGAATTGGTTGAAATTAAAAGCATACTTTCCAATGCTCATTTCATTTGCAATTTCCTTGTTAGTATTTATTCCCTGGCAACTTTTTATCTTTAATACATATCCCGCAGAGGCAAAGTTTGAGTTTCGATTAAATACCGAACACTTCTTCCAAACTGTAGAAAATCACGGAGGAAACTTTTGGTTTCATTTCAATGCAGTAAAAAATATTTACGGATCAGGTGACGCTGTTCCTTTTTTAATATTGATAGGACTTTTCTTATATCTTAAAAATGCAACCACAAAAATATATCGTGTCTCCATTTTATCTGCGATTCTAATTACTTATGGCTTTTACACAATGGCCTCAACCAAAATGACATCTTTCTGTATTATTGTTTCTCCGTTTGGGTTTCTTGCACTGGGTACCCTGACAGACTCGCTCATAAACCTCTTAAAGACGAAAATAAAATTTCAAAAATTCGAAACCCTTTTCGGACCAATTGCGGTAGTTGTTATTTGTTTTTCCCTTCTTAACCTTTCAAAAATTGCCAACTACCATACAGACTGGAAACCGAAGGACAACAAGAACAGAAATGCAGAATTAGAACAAATGGAGGTTATTAAAAAACTTTCCGACAGTTTGCACGGTGACAAATATGCTGTCTTCAACGCAGACATAAGATTCAGCGGACACATTCCAATAATGTTTTACACAGACTACATCGCCTACGACTTTGTTCCCGACCAAAGGCAAATAGAAAAAATAAAATCGCAATCATATAAAATTGCAATCTTAGACAACGACAGTTTACCAGACTATATTCGCAAAGACAACGAGATTGTAAAAATTAAATAACAAGGGCAAACAATGTAAAATACACGGGGCATTCGCAGTCGGACAACTTTTTCTCGCAGACAGTTCAAAATTAATTATCTTTGTTCCTGCGGACAGCGAAGTGCTCCGAAACCCCGCACTTCGCAAGCCCGCGGAACGTTAAGACGATTCTGTTAATAAAATCAAAAAAAAGCCGCCACGCTTTAGCGTGGCGGCTTTTTCTATTTCAAGTGTTTAGTATCAAGAATCAATTTTCGCATATTTTGCGTTTGCTTCAATAAATTCTCTACGAGGTGGAACTTCGTCGCCCATCAACATCGAGAAGGTATGGTCGGCAGCTACTGCGTTATCGATAGTAATTTGTCGTAATGTTCTAAATTCAGGGTTCATGGTTGTTGACCACAATTGCTCGGCATTCATCTCTCCCAAACCTTTGTATCGTTGTATGCCCACACTACCTTCTTTTCCTGCACCTTTCATTTCTTGTACTGCTCTGTCTCTATCGTCTTCTGTCCAGCAATAACGTTGTTCTTTCCCTTTTTTAACCAAATAAAGCGGTGGAGTTGCAATATAAATACGTCCGTCTTCGATTAATTCTTTCATAAAACGGAAAAAGAAAGTAAGAATTAATGTTTCGATATGCGAACCATCTACATCGGCATCACACATGATGATAACCTTGTGGTATCTTAATTTTTCGGTATTTAATGCTCTAACATCATCTTCTGTTCCAACCCTAACACCTAATGCAGTATAAATATTTTTTATCTCTTCGTTTTCAAAAATTCTGTGTTGCATGGCTTTTTCAACATTCAAAATTTTACCCCGTAAAGGCATAATGGCTTGAAAATGTCTATCTCTACCTTGTTTTGCAGTACCACCAGCCGAATCTCCCTCGACTAAATAAATCTCACATTCAGCAGGGTCTTTCGAAGCACAATCGGCTAATTTTCCAGGTAATCCACTTCCGGTAAGTATACTTTTACGTTGCACCATTTCTCGTGCTTTACGTGCAGCATGACGAGCAGTGGCAGCTAAAATTACTTTCGAAACAATCAATCTTGCATCAGCAGGATGTTCTTCCAAGTAGTTTTCTAACATTTCACTTACTGCTTGACTAACAGGAGCTGTTACTTCTCTGTTTCCTAGTTTTGTTTTGGTTTGTCCTTCAAATTGAGGCTCTTGAACTTTTACAGAAACTATTGCAGTTAAGCCTTCTCTAAAATCATCACCCGAAATTTCGAATTTCAACTTATCTAACATGCCCGAAGCATCGGCATATTTTTTTAGTGTATTGGTTAACCCTCTTCTAAATCCAGAAAGGTGAGTTCCACCTTCATGAGTGTTGATGTTGTTAACATAAGCATGAATATTTTCTGAATAAGAAGTGTTATAAATCAACGCAACCTCAACAGGAATACCATTTCTCTCCCCTTCCATACTGATTACTTCGGAAATAAGAGGCTCTCTGGTTTCGTCAATGTATCTTACAAATTCCGACAATCCTTCGGTAGAATGAAAGACTTGTCCTTTAAAAGAACCATCGTCATTCAACTCTCTTTTATCTTCAAAAGTTATGGTAATCCCTTTATTTAAATAAGATAACTCTCGCATTCTTGTTGCAAGAGTTTCATACATATAAATCACCGTGTCAAAAATGGTCGCATCAGGTGTAAAAGTTACATGTGTACCTCTTTCGGTAGTCGTACCTATTTCTTTTACAGGATAAAGTGCTTTACCTTTTGAATATTCTTGCTCGTAAATGTTGCCATTTAAGTAAATGGTTGCTCGTAAATGTTGAGATAAAGCATTAACAACCGAAACACCAACACCGTGTAAACCACCAGAAACCTTATAAGAATCTTTATCAAATTTACCTCCTGCACCAATTTTAGTCATAACTACTTCAAGAGCAGAAACGCCTTCTTTTTTGTGCATATCAACAGGAATTCCTCTACCGTTATCTTTTACAGTGATAGATTCGTCTTCGTTGATAGAAACATAAATGGCATTACAATGCCCAGCTAATGCTTCATCAATGGAGTTGTCAATAACTTCATACACCAAATGATGTAAACCTCTTAATCCGACATCACCAATGTACATGGATGGACGCATTCTAACATGCTCCATTCCTTCAAGTGCCTGTATATTATCGGCTGTGTAACTATTTTTTTGTTCGCTCATAATTTATCTAAATTTCGCTTTTTTTAAAGAGTAACAAATATAAGCATTACAAGGGGTTTATTGCTAATTTTTATTATTTAGAAACGTGTATTTATTAACACAAAAATTAACAGAAGTCGGAAGCCAAAAGTTGGAAGACCGAAGTGCTTCTGGCTTCCGACTTCTGGCTTCCTACCTCTTACTTGTTTAGAGATAATTCTTTCAACAAATCGTTGATTAAATTATGATAACAACTGCCCAATGACGAGGCTTTTAATCCCTTTTCTTCAATCATAGCAGCCGATGGAAATTCGCCACAATCGAGTTTTGCATTTCCCTTTCCAATAATTTTTTCTTTTTGATTATTATAAACATCAAAATCAATTTTGTGTAATGAAAAAGAATTTCGTTTATTATTATCTCCAGTATAAGCGGTGTGAACAGTTTTTTCGATGTTATACCAATTAACAAACAGTATATATTTTGCTTGATATTGACTTAAAAGCTCAACAAGTTTATCAGCTTCAACTAAATTTATATTACTTGCATTGTATTTTTTTCCTTTAAATTTTTCTATGTCGTATTTCACGAATTTTTTTAACGACAAATAATCAATTTCGGCAATCATTTCAAATTCAAATTGCTCGTTTTTATAACTTGAAAATGCATCCGATAAACTTTTAGTGTATTGATTAAAAATTTCTTGTTCGGTAACATTATTAATTTGTGCTATTTCCGATAAATTGTATTCCGATACAAACTGAAAACGGGTATATGGAACTACGAGAATTTTTTGTTTTTGGGCAAAATTTGTTTGAAAAAAAATCAGGAATAAAAAAAATAAAATCCTTGCAGGTTTTAAAAACCTGCAAGGATTAATCTTTATTTGAAAAATATACAATTAAATCGTTTTGATTAAATAATAATTCTTCTTCCCTTTTTGAATTAAAATGTATTTTCCTTGTATCAAATCTTCTGGATTTAACATTTTTTCTTCGCCAACTTTAATTTTATTTACACTTATGGCATTTTCTTTTAATGCTCTTCTTGCTTCGCCATTGGATGCTAAAAAATTAGTTTTTGAAGCCAATGCATCAACAATACTTAACCCAGATTGGACTTCTTTCAAGCCAACTTCAGCTTGAGGAACGCCATCAAAAATATCGTTAAAAACCTCCTCTGAAAGTGCTTTCAAAGCAATCAATGCTTCCTCATCTTTTTTAAATAAAATCTCCGAAGCATTTACGGCTGCCTCATAATCTTCAACCGAATGTACTCTTGTGGTAATGTCTTTAGCCAATTCTTTTTGTAACAAACGTAAATGTGGGGCTTCGGCATGTTGTTTTTCCAACAAGTCAATTTCTTGTTGTGTTTTCAATGTAAAAATTCGGATGTATTTTGAAGCATCTTCATCAGAAGCATTAATCCAATATTGATAAAATTTATACGGCGAAGTTTTGGTTTTGTCTAACCAAACATTTCCGCCTTCAGTTTTTCCAAACTTGCTTCCGTCAGCTTTTTTGATGAGCGGAGTGGTTACTGCAAAGGCTTCTCCACCTGCTTTTCGTCGAATCAATTCTGTACCAGTAACAATGTTTCCCCATTGATCGGATCCTCCCAATTGAACCGTACAGTTTTTGTTTTTCCACAACCAGTAAAAATCATAGCCTTGAACCAATTGGTAGCTAAATTCGGTAAACGACATGCCTGTTTCCATTCTACTTTTAACCGAATCTTTTGCCATCATATAATTTACGGTAATGTGTTTTCCCACATCACGAATAAATTCTAAAAAGCTCATACCTTTAAACCAATCGTAATTGTTAACCATTTCGGCAGAATTTGCTCCACAATTAAAATCTAAAAATTGTTCGAGTTGTTTTTTTACTCCGTTTAAGTTATGTTGTAGTGTTTGGTCGTCTAACAAATTTCGTTCTGCTGATTTTCCTGAAGGATCTCCCACCATACCGGTAGCTCCACCAACCAATGCAAAAGGTTTGTGTCCGGCTTTTTGTAAATGCACTAAAATCATAATTTGCACCAAACTACCAATGTGCAGCGAATCGGCAGTGGGATCAAAACCAATATAAGCCGAAGTCATCCCTTTAGCAAATTGTTCTTCTGTTCCGGGCATCATGTCTTGTATCATGCCTCTCCATTTCAGTTCTTCAATAAAGTTCATTCTGATTCTAGTTTTTTGATGGACAAAAATAAGTTTTTAACCGCAAAGAATTCAAAGAAAAATTACGCAAAGAATGATAAGAATTTGATTTTGCGTTCTTATTGAACTTTGCAGCTTCTTGGTGTTCTTTGTGGTTAATTTTTATTACCTTAACTTTTCATTCTTGTGATGTCTTTCGCTATCTCGAGCAGTCTTTTTTTCGAGGTTTTTTTGAAGTGCTTGAGTTAAGTCAACCCCTGTTTGATTAGCTAAACAAATAAGTACAAACAAAACATCTGCCAATTCTTCGCCTAGTTCTTTGGTTTTGTCGCTTTCTTTTTCGGATTGTTCGCCGTATCGTCGGGCAATAATTCGAGCCACTTCACCAACTTCTTCAGTTAGCATTGCCATGTTGGTAAGCTCATTAAAATAACGAACTCCATGTGTTTTTATCCAATCGTCAACGAGTTTTTGGGACTGTTCTATGGTCATGTTAGAACTTTAACAAATGAGCTTTTGCTTGATTTACCCAACCCACTTGACTTTCGTAATCGACAAAGAAAATTTTAAGGTCGGCTTGGCTTTCGTAATCCACAAAATACACTTTTTTGTTGGCTTGAGATTCGTATTCTACGGCATACCAAAGTCCATCCTTGTTGGCTTGGCTTTCATACTTTACCATATACACTTTTAAATCGCATTGCGACTCGTATTTTACAATATACACCTTTAAGTCAGCCTGGCTTTCGTATTGTACTTTGTATATTTTTTGAGCGGAAACGCTTGTTGTAGCAACTGCTAAAAACAAGAAAATTGGAATAATGTACTTCATAACAAATTGTTTTTTAATCAAATGTAATCAATTCTCAATTCAAAATCGCTGCAATTCCTGGTAATTCTTTGCCCTCTAAATACTCCAACATGGCACCACCACCGGTGCTTACATGGCTAACTTTATCGGCAAGGTTATATTTGTTAACAGCAGCAACCGAATCGCCACCACCAACTAAGGTAAAAGCACCTTTTTTAGTTGCCTCTGCAACAGCTAATGCAATGGATTTTGTTCCTTTTTCAAAGTTGCCCATTTCAAAAACACCAACTGGTCCATTCCATAAAATGGTTTTAGAAGCTAAAATACAATTGGTAAACGAAGTTATCGCTTTTTCACCGATATCCATTCCCATCCAACCATCAGGAATATTATTGGTATCGCAAACTTGCGTGTTTGCATCTTCGCTAAATTTATCGGCAGCTAAGGTATCTTCTGGCAATAAAATGGCTACCTTTTTGTTTTTTGCTTTTGCTAAAATGTCAAGTGCCGTTTCTAAAAAATCCATTTCAACTAATGAACTACCAATGTTTCCTCCTTGAGCTTTTGCAAAAGTATAAGCCATTCCACCACCGATAATAATGTTGTTAACCTTATCTAATAACTGTTCCATGATAATGATTTTACTCGAAACCTTTGCCCCACCAACAATAGCTGTAATTGGGGCAACTCCTTCCTTCAACACTTTCGAAACGCTAAAAATTTCTTTTTCTATCAAATAACCAAACATTTTGTCGTTTGGAAAAAATTGAGCTATTATGGTTGTTGATGCATGAGCCCGGTGAGCTGTTCCAAAGGCATCGTTTACATAAACATCGCCCAATTTGGCGAGTTTCTCAGTAAAATCTAAATCTCCTTTTGTTTCGCTTGCATAAAATCTTAGGTTTTCCAACATCAACACCTCTCCTGACTTTAAACTTGCTGCTAATTCTTTAGCTTCGTTACCAATACAATCGGGGGCAAATTTTATGGGCTGACCAACTAATTTTTCAACTTCCTTAACAATGTGTTTTAACGAAAATTTGTCTTCATAACCATTTTTAGGGCGACCCAAATGCGACATTAAAATAACCGCACCGCCACCTTTCAACACTTTTTTAATGGTTGGAACTGAAGCTGAAATTCGAGTATTATCCGTTACCTCAAATTTGTCGTTTAAAGGCACATTAAAATCAACCCGTATTAATACTTTTTTTTCTGAAAAATTGTAATTATCAATGTTTTGCATGGTGTATATATTTTAATTATTTCGTTTTTAACCACATAGAAGAAAAACTATTTGCAATAGTTCACAAAAAAATCATTTTTTATCAATTCTTTCAGCGTTATCAGCATTCAAAATAATTTTAGTACAAAGGTAAAATTTATAACTAAAAAACGAAGTATCACATCATAATAATTACTTTTGAAAAACTATGCTGTTTAGTGAAATAATTGGTCAGGAAGATTTAAAAAAACGATTGATTACCTCTGTAAAAGATGGTAGAATTAGTCATGCACAATTATTTTTGGGTGAAGAAGGAACTGGAAATTTACCTTTAGCTTTAGCTTATGCCCAATACATTATGTGTGAAGATAAACAACCCCTCGATTCTTGTGGTGTTTGTAGTGCATGTATAAAAAATAAAAAACTCACACACCCCGATTTACATTTTGTATTTCCTACAGCCAATACCGAAAAGGCGAAAACAAAACCAGTTAGCGATATTTTTTTAGAAGAATGGAGAGAAATTGTTTTGGATAACAATGCCTATTTCTCCATTAATCAATGGCAAGAAAAAATTCAAACCGAAAATAAAGCTCTTTTAATTCCTACTGAAGAAAGTAGCGAAATTCTAAAAAAGCTAAGTTTAAAAACTTACGAATCAGAATATAAAGTGATGATTATTTGGTATCCTGAAAAGTTCAACAATTCATCAGCCAATAAGTTGTTAAAAATATTGGAAGAACCTGAGCCTAAAACACTTTTTATTTTAGTTGCTCACGATTCTGGTCAACTTATGCCAACTATTTTATCAAGAACCCAAACTTTTAAGGTTCATAAAATTAATACCATTGATTTGTCAAATGGATTGATAAAACTATTTAAATTTTCGGATGAACAAGCAACAAGTATTAGTTTATTAGCCGACGGAAATTTTTTAGAAGCAAAAAAAATAATTGAAACCTCAGATGCTGAAGAGTTTTTTTACAACCTTTTTACCAGCTGGATGCGTGCAGCTTTTAAGGCTGATGTTATTTCGTTAATTTGCTTTTCTGATGATATTCAAAAAATTGGAAGAGAAAAACAAAAACAATTTATTACATATTGTTTACACATTTTTAGAGAGAGTTTAATCAATAATTTTGGAAATCCTGAACTCAATAAAACTACTTCATCAGAAAATAAATTTTTGATAAAATTTGCCCCTTTTATCCACGGTGCAAACTGTATAGAAATTATTGAATTGTTTAACGATGGTTATTACCATGTTGAACGAAATGCAAACCCTAAAATTTTGTTTTTAGACATTTCGTTTAAACTCACCAAATTATTGAGAGTTAAAGTGCCTGTTTTCGAGTAATAATTTTTTTCTCAAAACCAATTTCACGCAATTTTTTTGATTAAGAATAGTATATTTGTTGTCTGTCAATTGACGGATTAAGTTTAACAAGTTCGGTTTTACACCGATTTAAGATATAAAAAAATTATGGGATGTAGCAGTTGTGGCTCTGATGGAGGTTGTGATTCAGGTGGAGCTTGTGGTTCAAGTGGAGGTGGTTGTAGTAAAAGTGGTTCTTGCAGCAGTTATAAATTAAATGTTTTTGACTGGCTTTTAGATATAGAATTGCCTCATGGACAAGAAATTTTCGATTGTGTTGAGGTTCGTTTTAAAAACAGTAGAAAGGAATTTTTTAGAAATGTCGAAAAATTATCGCTCAATGCTGGCGATGTTATTGCCGTTGAAGCTACTTCAGGACACGATATTGGAACCATTACACTAACTGGTGAATTGGTAAAAAAACAAATGCGAAAAAATAAAATTGTTTTTGATTCGCCAGAAGTTAAAAAAGTATATCGACTTGCCAAAAAATCTGATATTGATAAGTGGGTGGAAGCTCAAAAAATGGAAGTGAGTACGATGTACAAAGCTAGAACCATTGCTATTGAACAAGGGTTAGACATGAAAATTAGCGATGTGGAATATCAAGGCGATAAAACCAAAGCAGTTTTCTATTATACTGCCGAAGCACGTGTTGATTTTAGAGAATTGATTAAACGATTGGCCGACGAGTTTAAAGTAAGAATTGAGATGAAACAAATTGGTGTTCGTCAAGAAGCCAGCCGTTTGGGTGGAATTGGTTCGTGTGGAAGAGAATTGTGTTGCTCTACTTGGTTAACCGATTTTCGTTCGGTTTCAACCTCGGCGGCACGTTATCAACAACTTTCGTTAAATCCACAAAAATTAGCAGGGCAATGTGGAAAGTTAAAATGTTGTTTAAATTATGAACTCGACGCTTACACCGATGCGTTAAAAATATTCCCCGACACCAACATTAATCTTGAAACCGAAAAAGGGTCAGCTTTTTACCGCAAAATGGATATTTTCAAAAATGTAATGTGGTATTCTTACAAACACGAAGCCATTCAATTTATTGAAATAAAAGTAGAACGTGTTAATGACATTATTGCCTTGAATAAAAAAAGTCAAAAACCTGCCGATTTAGTTGAATATGTTGAGCCTGTTAAAAAAGAATTTGTTGAGCCTAGTTATGCCAATGTTGATGGTCAGGATAGTTTAACAAGATTTGACAATCAAAATAAGAAAAAGAAAAACAACAATAACAGAAATAGAAACAAGAAAAATTTTCATAAAAAAAATGAAGCTGGTAAACAATAGAGTTGGAAGTTTGAAGACCGAAGTCCGAAGACCGAAGTTTTTACTCCTGTTTTCGGTCTTTCTAATGGCTTTTTTTCTTTTTTCTTGTGATTCAAACAAAGTATTTGACCAATACATTGAAGTCGAAAATGCAACTTGGAAAAGAGAAAATATTGCTAAATTTTCGGTTGATATTAAAGACACGACAACCGCTCACAACCTTTACATAAATGTTAGAAACAAAGGAAATTATCCTTTTAGCAATTTGTATATGTTTGTGAAAATTGAAGGTCCAGATGGTAATTTTTCGGTTGACACTGTAAATTGTATTCTTGCAGATAAAAGTGGTAAATGGCTGGGAAATGGAATCGGAGATTTGTGGGATGTACAAGTACCTTACATTGGTGGATTTAAATTTGCAAAAAGTGGGGAATATCAGTTTTCGTTTGAACAAGCCATGCGAGTAGAAAATGGATTGGAAGGAATTACAGATATTGGCTTACGCATTGAACGAAGAGAAGAATAATATACTATAAAAATGTCAAAAAAGTTAAATACATCCGTCAATAAAAAAAAGGTTATTCTTTATTTCTGGGGATTATTTGTGGTGTTACCAATTTTTATGTTTTTTGTAATTATGATTTGTGCAAAAACAGGTTCTTTAGGCTTCGATGATTTACCTTCTTTGCAAGAACTTGAAAATCCTAAAAGTAATTTAGCTTCTGAAATTATTACCACTGATGGTAAATTATTGGGTAAATATTTTAAAGAAAACCGTACTAATGTAAAATATGAAGATTTATCTCCCTATTTAATTTCTGCATTAATTGCTACCGAAGACGAACGGTTTTTAAATCATTCTGGTATTGATTTTAGAGGTTTAGTACGTGCATTTGTGAAATTGGGTAAAGCCGGTGGAGCAAGTACCATCACACAACAATTGGCTAAAATGATGTTTCACGACCGGAAGGGTGGATTCATTAATAAAGTAAAACAAAAAATTCAAGAACAAATTATTGCTGTTGAGCTTGAAAAACGATATACCAAGGCAGAAATCTTAACCATGTACCTCAACAAGTTTGACTTTATTAATAATGCCGTTGGAATAAAATCAGCTTGTAATGTTTATTTTAATAAAGAGCCAAAAGATTTGAATATTCAAGAAGCTGCAATGTTGGTGGGAATGGCAAAAAATCCTGCTCTTTATAATCCATTGCGACGACCAGAAATTACTCAAACTCGACGAGAAGTGGTGTTAAAACAAATGTATAAAAACAATTACATTACCGAAATAAAGTACGATTCATTGAGGGTATTACCTCTTGGGTTAGATTATAAAATTGTTGACCACAAAGAAGGTTTAGCACCTTATTATCGTGAAGTATTAAGAGGAGAGCTTCAAAAAATGTTTGAACAAAAAGATGAAGATGGTAAATACATTTACGCAAAAAAAGATGGTACTCCTTACAACATTTATAGCGATGGTTTAAAAATTTATTCGACCATTGATTCGAGAATGCAAACTTATGCCGAGTGGGCTGTAGCAGAGCATATTGGAAAAAAACTTCAACAACAATTCGTTAATCAACTGATAAAATATAGAATAAAAAAATTCCCTTTTGATAGTCGTATTTCTGAGGAGCAATATGAACAGATTATGCAAACCGCACGATTAAGAACGGCTCGTTATCAAATTTTAACTGGTCAGGAATGTGAAAATTGTGGTAGAAGAGGAAGTTTTATTGAGAAAATTGGACATTACTTTCAATGTAATTCTGAGGATTGTAATTTTAAAAGATGGGCTCCTGCTAAAGATTCCATTAAAGTTATCTTTAACCAACCTACACCAATGAAGGTATTTACTTACCAAGGCGATAAGGATACCATCATGTCGCCAAACGATTCGATAAGATATTATAAAAGTTTTTTACAAGCTGGTTTTATGGCAATGAATCCTCACACTGGTTATATCAAGGCTTGGGTTGGAGGCACAAACTTTACCAATTTTTCATTCGACCACGTTAAAACCTCTCGTCGTCAGGTAGGTTCAACTTTTAAACCTTTTGTTTATGCTACAGCTATACAAAATGGCTACTCGCCTTGTTATGAGGTTACCAATACCCGTTATACATTTAATAAAGGTGAGTTTGGAATATTGCAGAGTTGGACACCAAAAAACTCCGACGGGATTTACGGTTGTAGCGTTTCGCTAAAGTATGCTTTGGCAAATTCCATGAATAGCATTTCAGCATGGATAATGAAACAATTTGGCCCACAAGCAGTTGTTGATCAAGCAAAAGCGATGGGTATTACAAGTCATTTGGATGCAGTTCCTTCACTCTGTTTAGGGGTTGCCGATTTAAGTGTTTACGAAATGGTTGGAGCCAATGCATCTATGGCAAACAAAGGAGTTTGGATTGAACCCACCATGTACACCAGAATTGAAGATAAACATGGTAATGTAATTGTTGATTTTAAACCAAAAACCAATGAAGCCATGAGCGAAGAAACCGCTTATGTGATGTTAGATTTAATGAAAGGAGTTGTGGATGGAGAACGAAATAATTGTATGGCAAGTTTGATGAAAAGACCCGTTTATGTAAGTGGTACAGGCATGCGTTTAAGAGGGTCTATAACCGAATCCAGACCTTACACCGGGCATCGTTATCCTATTGCCGCAAAAACAGGAACAACTCAAAATAATTCCGATGGCTGGTTTATGGGATTAACTCCCGATTTAGTTGCTGGTGCTTGGGTTGGAGCCGAAGAAAGAAGTATCCGTTTTGCTACTACCGATATGGGACAAGGAGCAAATACTGCTTTACCGATTTGGGGTTATTTTATGCAAAAAGTACATGCCGACTCTACCATCAAAATATCTTCCGGCGATTTCGAAAAACCTGAAAAACCTTTAAGTATTGAATTAGATTGTGTGAAATACAATTTGGGTAAAAATTTCAATACCGATTATAATGATACACCATATTAATATACCAATGTGAAAATGTAACAATGTAACAATTGAATACTGAATACTGAAGACTGCAAACTGATAACTTATTACTTTATAAAAATGGCAATAAACAAAGTAGTTGCAAATGTTGAAGAGGCAACAAAAGGAATTAAAGACGGGATGACCTTAATGGTTGGAGGTTTTGGCTTGTGTGGCATACCTGAAAATTGCATTGCACAATTGGTTAAAATGAATGTGAAAGGAATAACCTGTATCTCCAACAATGCAGGAGTCGATGATTTTGGTTTGGGATTGCTTTTGCAAAACAAACAAGTCAAAAAAATGATTTCATCTTATGTTGGTGAAAATGATGAATTTGAACGCCAAATGTTAAGTGGCGAATTAGAAGTGGATTTAATTCCTCAAGGTTCGTTAGCAGAACGTTGTAGGGCTGGTGGAGCAGGTATTCCTGCATTTTTTACACCAGCAGGTTTCGGAACCGAAATTGCCGAAGGCAAAGAAGTTCGTGTTTTTAATGGAAAACCATACATTTTAGAAGCAGCTTTAACGGCTGATTTTGCCATTGTAAAAGCATGGAAAGGCGATACTGCCGGAAATTTAGTTTTTAAATATACAGCCGCAAACTTTAATCCTGCTATGGCTATGGCCGGTAAAATTACCATTGCTGAGGTGGAAGAATTGGTTCCGGAAGGCACTCTTGACCCTAATCACATTCATACTCCCGGAATTTTTGTACAACGAATTTTCCAAGGTGCGAAATATGAAAAACGAATAGAACAGAGAACAATTCGCTCACGCTCTTGATAATTAAACAATGTAGCAATTTATTAATGTAACAATAAATTATTATGGACAATAAAGACAATATAATCGTAAACAAGACTATCGATTTTTCATTATTGGTAATTGATTTTTGTGAAGAGTTAGAATCAAAAAGGAAATTTGTAATAGCAAATCAATTACTTCGTTCAGGAACATCAATTGGTGCAAATGTTCACG
>CAYJMI010000002.1:0-77992 GCA_964371285.1 uncultured Vicingus sp.
GTATTACCATTATCTCCTGTCATCATAATGACTTCAACACCCATATTAATTAATTCAGTAATGGCACGTTTACTGGACTCTTTAATTGCATCAGAAATAGCCACATAACCAACAGCTTCTTTATCAATTCCAATATATGATACTGTTTTACCTAACTTCTGTTCTTCAATAACTTTCAATGTTAATTCATTTGAGATGTTTACATCAAATTGCTCTAGTAATTTAATATTTCCAAGAGTTATTTTTTTACCATTCACTGTTCCTATGACTCCTTTTCCAGTAACTCCTTCAAAATCTTTCACATCAATTAATTGAACTCCTTTTGATTTTCCGTATTTCACAACGGCTTCTGCTAGTGGATGTTCGCTGTATTGATTGAGTGATGCTATTCGTTGGAGTAAATCCACTTCATTATTACTATCCATCGCAAAAATATGTTCTACTGATGGTCTTCCTTCGGTAATTGTACCTGTTTTATCCGTAATCAATACATTTACTTTATTCATCGTTTCTAAAGCTTCTGCATTTTTTATTAAAACGCCAGACTGTGCTCCTTTTCCTACTCCAACCATTACCGACATTGGAGTAGCTAATCCTAATGCACAAGGACATGCTATAATGAGAACTGCAATAGCATTTACAAACCCATAAACAAACGCTGGTTCTGGACCAAAAACAAACCAAACACCAAAAGTGATAACTGCCACAACTATAACAATTGGAACAAAATATTTAGCTATGGTATCTACTAATTTTTGAATTGGAGCTCTCGAACGACTAGCATCATTTACCATTTGAATAATTTGTGAAAGCAAAGTATCTGAACCTACTCTTTCTGCAATCATTATAAATGATTTGTTCCCATTTATTGTCCCTGAACTTATTTTGTCTCCTTCTTTTTTATCAACAGGAATAGGCTCACCCGAAATCATAGACTCATCAATACTACTATGTCCATCTGTAATTTTTCCATCTACTGGAATTTTATCCCCTGGTTTTACTCTCAATAAATTGCCTACTTGAATATCATGTATAGAAATAACTCTATCAACACCATTCTCGACTAAAACTGCTTCTGAAGGGGTTAATTTCAGTAGCTCTTTAATTGCTCCACTGGTTTGACTGTGTGCTCTTGCTTCTAACAATTGTCCTAACAATACCAAAGTTAAAATAACTGCTGCTGCTTCAAAATAAAGCAAAACTGTTCCTGATTCAGTTTTAAATTCATCTGGGAAAATATCTGGAAAAAGTAAACCTACAACACTAAACAGAAATGCAACTCCTGTTCCAATACCAACCAATGTAAACATGTTTAAATTCCATGTAATTATGGATTTCCATGCTCTAACAAAAAACATCCAACAAGCGTAAAAAACGACTGGTATAGTTAAAATTAATTGTACCCAATTCCAATTTTGTTGGCTTGTTATTTTTGCTAATGGATTTCCTGGAATTAAATCCGCCATAGCTATAACAAAAACTGGTAATGAAAATATAGTAGCAACTATCATTTTCTTTACCAATCCTTTATAAATTTTTTGTTCCTCACTTACACTAGGTTCTAAAGGAACTAAATCCATTCCGCATTTTGGACACGAACCTGGCTTATCAGTAATTACTTCAGGATGCATTGGGCAAGTGTATTGTTGTCCTGAATTAATTTTAGGTTGTTCTACTAAATGCATTCCGCAAACTGGGCAATCACCTAGTTTATTATAAGTTTTTTCACCCTCACAATGCATTGGACAATAATAAGTTCCATTGCCTTCTATCTTTTTAGCTTCTTTATGATGATGTTCTTCTTTCTCTCCACCACAGCAAGAACTAGTAGCTTGTTTTTCAGAATTCACATCCATTTTATCCTCAACTTCAATCGTATAGTTTCCAACTTTATTCAAAGCTTCTTGTATAATTTTGGTAGCAACATGAGTATCCATTTCTATAACTGCTTTATCAGGCAAACTGACTGCTGCTTTTGAAATTCCGCCTATGTCGTTAAGTACCATTTCTACTTTAGTTCTACAACTATCACAAGACATTCCTGTTACTTTATAAGTGTGTACCATATTTTGTAGTTTATACTATTATTCAAATTTAGCTTCTAAGCATTTCAGTATCGTTACATAATTATCGTAAAAAATTATACAATTTATAGTTTGTCTAATGACACTCTTTTTTAAACAACTTTAATTTCTTTGCTTTTCAAAATCTTAATTTTAAAAGAGTTCTCCTTAATTTTTAAGGAGAACTCTAATTGTAATTACTCTGCAACGATGGTTAAATCCATACCACATTTTGGGCATGAACCAGCTTCGGTGTAGGTTTTTTCACCTTCGCATTTCATAGGGCAAGCATAAATTGTAGCGGAAATTTCGTCAGTTGAAGTTTCGGTTGCTTCTTCGTGGTTTTTTTCCCCGCCACAAGCTACTAAAGTAAATGTTCCAATAATAGCTATCACACTAAATTTTAAAATGCTCTTTTTCATAAATTATTTTATTAAAGGGTTAATTTTTATTGTGTTATCATTAATTTTTTAGTTTCTATAACATCTCCATTAGTCAGTTTTACGAAATAGATTCCACCTGATAAGTGACTAATATTTAACTGATTATTTCTCTGTCCAATTTTCATACTAGCCACTTCTTTCCCAATAGAATTATATAATAGAACTTGAACTCCATTAACAACAGGCTGGTTCAACCTAAAGTTAACTAAGTTTTTAGCAGGATTAGGCATCATTTCGAATAATGGTTGTGAAATGTTTAGCGTTTCAATTCCTGTCACACCAGTAATATTAATATCGTCAATATATAAATTATTACCCCCATCAGTAATATTCACTATTTTAATTCGAACATATTGTGCAGAACTATAACTGTTTAATGAAATAGTTGCATCACGCCACTGAGTTGAATCAGGAATAAATGGGGTAGTTTGCGTTGGTCCAGTTGCTAAAGCGGTATTCGATTTGTAAAATATTTGTGTAAAGTTCGAGCCACAATCAGTCGAAAGTAACACAATTAATTCATCGGTAAACGAAGGGTCGGATTTAGCATATGCCCATTTAAAAGTCATAACCGGGCTGGTCAACGAGGACAAATCAAAATATGGTAGAATAATTTCATCGGCAGAACCATAATTAGTATTAATGTAATTATCTATTTTAACAGAATAATTTCCAGACACAGAAGCTGCTGAGTCTAAACCCCACGTAACTCCTCCATCAGGGTTATTAATCACAATATTTTGAGGTGGGAATATTCCAGAATCAAAATCTTCAGCAAAGGGAATCGGATCTCCTACACCAGGATTAGAAACGCTAATGTAATTTGGCATTAATAAGGTATCGGTAGAGGTTCCGTTAGATACAATAAGTTGCACATCATAATTTCCAATTGTACTGTAGGTAATGGTAGGATTTTCCACTATTGATGACGTGGGTAAACCTCCTGGGAATGCCCACTGCCAACTTGTTGCATCGTTGAGTGAAATATCCATAAAACGAACATTGTTACCAAAACAAATGATTTGCGTTAAAGTGACAAAATCAGCAACTACAGGGCAACTAGGTGGTGCGACATAAGCGGAATCACAGCCTGTTGAAATCAAATTAGCTTCTGACCAAATATTAGTTCTAATAGTGGTTAGTGTAGCTTGTATTCGATCTTTCTGACCTTGAGTAAACATATTTTTACATGCATCGTTAGTGTAATTCATGTAATTTTCTTTTTGATCGTTTACGTCAGGAAAATCATTGTTGCAAGTATTAAGTGTAGAGCAATTAAAACTAGGAGATGCTTGTGGAGGTGTATCACAAACGTAATCACCATCCAAACATAAATCTGTTCCACAACCATTGTTAAAAGTATGGTACAATCCAAACCAATGTCCAATTTCGTGTGAAGCTGTTCTACCTAAACTACCCGAGGCAGTTCCTATTTTCCCGAAAACACTATGTTTCATCACCATACCATCTTCATCAGCGGGTCCACCCGGAAAAGACGAGTAGCCCAAAACACCACCATTAATAGTTTTTACGATGTAGATGTTCATGTAACGTGTATTATCCCAAAAAGACAATTGCTTTAATTGAGCACGCTGGTAAGTTTGATGATTGGCTAATGGGGTATTAATACGGACAATTCCATTGGTGCATTTACCATTTGGATCAATTTTAGCCAAACAAAATCGAACTTTAGTGTCAACTCCACTACCATCTCCTAAAGTACCAGGAAGTTTCCCGTAATCTTCATTCATTATAGTAATTTGACTTTGGATTTGAGCATCAGAAATATTTTCTGTACCTCCCGTGTGCAACACATGAACCACCACAGGTATAACTCTGATGGTGTCGTTAGTTTTGTTCAATTTAGCTTTTAAAAGGCCTCGTTGAATCATTGTCTCAGTAGCGATGATTGATTTATTATTAGTGTATTCATCGAAATAACACGAGTTTATCTCTTTAAATTGGGCAAATGATGAATTTATAACTATTGAAAAAAATAATCCAATTATTATTACTTGTTTAATTACGTGTTTCATTTTTTTAATTAAGGTTTGTGTTATTATAAATTTTTAATTTCTGTTTGATATATTTTTTCATACCTCCTATTGTAAGAACATGCTTAATATCGTAAATAGGAATCTCTACTTGAAATATTGTTTGAATTTCTTTTATAAAACAAACTGTTTCTTCCAAACTAAATTCTAGTTCAACTAAAAATCTTGCATTATCAACAATAGATTTTTCATCAACTAGAAATTTCTCTTTTAAAAATACATTAAATTGTTCATCAAAAGTTTTCATCTAATTAAATTTTGCAGTTATTTTTTTTTTCTTGATAAAGAATATGAAGAACGACAGTGTCAATTTTTATCTTCTCAGTAAAAATTATTTTAAGTGCTTGTAAGTTTTTTGTAAGCTCTAATTGATGTCGTTCCTTACTTCCATCTTTTAAAGTAAATTCAACAAATCCATTTAAATTTTTATCTTCTATTGTTGTTTTTTCATCATTATCTAATAGGTAAAAGAACAATCTTTTAATGCCTTGAACTTTTTCAATAGAATAGCCATCATTGGCATGTTCGACAATTCCTCCATGTGGTGTTTCATCACCATGTTTACTGGGGTTTTCATTCATATTTAAAAAAGATAGCAATAATATAATCATCGTTAAAAGTTTCATTATACTTTGTTTAATGTTTAACTAAAATGTTAAAAACACCCCCTTTATTAAATTCAGTATGGGCCCAGAAAATAATAAATAAGGGGTGTCTGTGTTTATAAAACATATAAACACAAAAAAGTATAGCACTAAAGCACTACACCTAAAAAGATGAAATCAAATTTGAAAAGATTGGATGGCTATCCTAATATCTGGAAACCTCGGTAAAATATCAGGTGGAAGTCTATCGTTAGAAAAATATCCTGCTGATAGATTACAATTTGAAAGATTTGCTACTACAGTATATAAAACTGTGAGTTGAATAAAAGAGAAACTATATTCAGCTTGACTTATTGGTGCAACTTGAACCGAAGCAAAGAAAGTAGATGCTTCATCATCACAACAACCATCATCTTTATTCTTGTTTTCTTGTTTTTTACTACCTTCATCTCCATGATCATGATTGTGGCCATCTCCATGGTCGTGACTTCCATGACTATGTTTTTCAACTACTGGTGAAAACCAATTCAAATCCTCAACAACATTCCCAATCGAACAACCAATATTAATCATGTATATCCCTAAAAAGGAAAACAACAAGATAAAGGCACTTGTCTTAGGAGATATTTTACAAAACAGTTTCATTTATATATCCATCAAATATACAATATTTTAAGTTTACATTTATACAAAATGAGCTCATTTTTATCCAAAAAATCCATAAGTTTAATCATCTTACATTTTGTATTACAATTGTTTTTTTCTTCTAAAAACATTAATTAAAACTTATCTCTTAAAGCAGTCAGCCATTCTATCAATCTTATTTTTTCCTCGTCTGATAGTTTTGCATTTCGGTGTATTAAGGTATAGGATGATAAAGGCATTTCTTCCTTTTCAATTTGACTAATAATTGATTTTAATTTGTTTTTTTGTCTACGTTTGCTATAGTTACCAAATTCGCTAAAATTAAGCTCTGCCTTACCTTCTTTAATATGCCGCTCCATAAACCAACTTACAGGCTGAATTTTATTGTACCACGGATAAGCTGTATTGTTACTATGGCAATCGTAACAAGAAGTTTGTAATAATTGTTTTATGTTATTTGGAACTTTGTAAACGCGTTCAAAATTGGTAGGGAACACCTCTATGGTTTGATTACGTTTGGTTGGAATAAATTGTATTCCAACCAACACAACCAATAGAATTAAAGCGATTATTTTTAACTTAGTCTTCATGTTAGTTAATAACTTCTTTTACTTTTCCGCATTTAGGCATTTTACTCCCAATATATGGATTACTGATTTCTTCAGTATTACTTAACCACATTGCTCCTTTACTATCAAAAGCCATCGGACAAAAATCTATATAAATTTTTTGGTTCGTACCAACCAAAGCAATTAGGTCTTTAATGTCTTCGCTCAATATTGCTAAATGTTCTCTTTGGTGATAAATTTCGCTTTTTACAATATGTTCAGCATTTTCAATAGCACTTCCTTCTATCTCAGTATACTCAGTAGATTTAGACTCATCTAATGTTGTTTTATCGAATTCTTTAAACGCAACAATTACCTTTTCTGCTGCGGTTGCAGCTTCTTTTTCATTATCATCGGCTAACTTAGTTTTTAACTCAAAGTAAGCATCGATAATTAAAGATAAGTCTTTTACTTTTTCACCTTCAAGAGAAGCTGTATTTGTGTGAATTTCTTCACTTTCATCTGAATGAGCATGTTCATCACCTTCAGTATGTTCATGATTTTCAGTGTTTCCACAACCAATAAAGGTTGTACTACTAATAGCAAATAACATTGCTGTTCCTAACGTTAAAATTTGTTTTTTCATTTTGTTTAATTTTTATGGTTTATTAATGTTAAATTTTTAGGTTAATAAACATGAAATAGTCCCTTAATAGAAATATATTCTAAATGACTAGAATTCTTATTCCATGTTTCAAAGCTGTAATTAGCCATTTAAGATTGGCTAGATTCAGGCAGAATTGAAATACGCATTTTTGTTTATCCATTTAATTAATTTTTTCAAAAAATAATTACTCAAATATGAGGATTTTTTTATGTCATTATTAATCATAATCACTGTTTCACAATTCTTGATGAGTAGTAGGTATTATTGACTCTAATTAAAACCTGATAAATTCCTTCCGATAAATTTGAAGCATCTATGAAATTAAGTGTATTTCCATTTTGAGAGAAGACTACTCTCCCAGACATGTCTATTACACGTATATCATACGTTGAATTAATTTCAGGTAATTCAAACCTGAAGCTATTTGAAACTGGATTAGGAAACACTTTAATACTTTGAGTTAATACAAGGTTTTCATCTAAACCTACAAATCCAGAAGGTACAACCAGAAATTGCCCCATCATTCCATCATCTTCGTGCATTAGAATATGACAGTGATATACATACGGAACAATGGTATCTGTAAAAGTTTCAAATTTTGTAATAAAACGAACAGTTTCATCTGCATGAACTAACACCACATCTTTTCTTCCTCTTTCGTGAGTAGGCGGCATATTACCATCTCTGTCTATTACATAAAACTGCACATCGTGAATATGGAAAGGATGAGCAACCATAGTATTGTTTTTCAATTCCCATATTTCTGTGTTGTCTATTGGTATATAAAAATCAATACGTTCCATATCAAACAATTGCCCGTTAAAATAAAAAGGGCCATCCATTGCCATCATATTAATAGAAGTCATATCAATGGTTCTTGTGATGTTAGATTGAGCAGAAGGAATAGGTGTAACTGGAACTAATGAAGTGGGAATTGTAGTAACTGGACTTGTTGTTTGACTACCTATGTTTAATTGAAGAATACTATAATCAACTCCATTTAACGGGCTATTCATTGGCGGATTACCCGGTGGCATTGGCATAGTTGGACCTCCCTGAACACCCATTGGTAATTCAGATCCATAACTTATCAAATTGATGCTTTGGCTATTCATTCCTGTAAAGTCAATGAGTATTTCATAGCGTTCACCAGGAGAAACTCGAATTCGGGTAGCCGTTACAGGTGTATTTAGTTTTAAAGCTCATGTTTCCGGTGAGTCCGAAATTAAAAGTGCGTTCCCCTGCTGCGTTTAATAAACGTAACCTAACTACTTGAGAAGGAACATTCAAATAAGCCGAATAGCCAAAGTTAGCCCGAATACCATTAACAAGCAAAGTGCTGTCTTGCATACCAAAAGGCATGGGTTGATTTAAACTGTCGAATTGTGCTGATTGAACAATTATTGGAAAATCATCTATTCCATATTTTCGTGGTAAAGTAATTGCTGCTTCATCATTATCTCTTACTATTATCAATCCTGCAGCACCTTTAATAACATGTTCTGCAGTTTTTCCATGAAAGTGTGGGTGATACCAATAAGTAGAGGCTCGGTCAAGAACTGTAAATTGCGGATTCCAACTCATACTGTCCATTATCATAGTATGCGGACCCCCATCATTTGATGGTGATACATGTAAGCCATGCCAATGAACATTGGTGGTTTCACCAATTTGATTGTTTACCGTAATGTTAATATTTTGCCCCTTGTTTAAAATTACAGTAGGACCCAAATAAGCATATTGGTTGAATGCCAGTGTTTGCGTTTTGACTCCAGGGAAAAATTGAACGCTATCCTGATGCATCGTTAGACTAATATTACTTCCTGAAAGTGTATCTGGAATAGGAATTGCTGTTTGTGAAACTGCCGATTTTGTAGAAATCAGGCATGTTATTCCGATTAAAATTAAAGGTCTCATTTTTTTACAAATTTCTGAGTTACTATACTTTTTTGAGTTTGAATTTTCAGCGAATAGTTTCCTGGTGGTAATTGACTTATAGAAATATTTTGTAATAAGGTTTCATTGGCATTTTTTAACCAAACAACCTTGCCATGTATATCAATGATTTCATAGTTTATTACCGAAGATTTTAATCCTGATAAATCAACCACCAGTATTTCAGAGGAAGGATTTGGATACACCTTAAAAAAATCTGTTACTTCAATATTTTCAACACTCGTAACCAATCCTGTAAAATCAAGATTATCGACATACAAATAACTATTTGCTTCAGGATTTGCTCCACTTGCATTCAAAATGATGATACAGCTATCAGGGAAATCTGTGCTATTGTATGAAATAGGAAAACTAAAATTGGCCCAACTCATTTGCATTCCATTCAAATTCTGAGTAGTATATCCTATAGTATCTCTCATATTCATCCCTGTATCCCATTTAGTAAAATAAACTCTGATATAACCATTGTCATCTGGTGAATTCCCCATAAACTGCCATTTACCTGTTAAAGCTGTTGGTCGTTGATTAAATGCAAAACCTGAAACGGGTGCTAAAGAATTTTCGTCCAAAACACCACTTACCGCAATTCCTGGCATAATACCCATGCCAGTTACATTTTTAGAAACAAGTTTCAAATAAGATGCTCCAGGATTACCCGGGGTACCTTTAGTGCAAGTGTAAATATTTGCCATTGAGGTCATATCGTTTAGATTTCCCCAGTTGTCTGGTATGTTGTATCCATTTGGATTTGACCAGTTTTCAAAACCTGCATTAGGTATTGATTGTGCATTGGAAATCGCTACAGCGAACATCAACACACATGTTGTTAAAATTAATTTTTTCATTTTGTTCGGATTTTATGTTTTATTAACAATTTATTTAATGTTTATTTAATACGACTTGAACTATTTCAATTTGTATTTCATCTTTTAAGTTTAAATCTCCTACATCTAATCCTAAATCATTTTTATTAATATTAAATTTTAAGGTTAATAAACATGAAATAGTCCCCCTATTAGAAATGTGTTCTAAATGGCCTGAACCCCTAATCATTTTATTGTTGGTAGAGATAATTCCTTCAACAACAAAATCAAGAGGAGGGTGTCCTTCTGTATTGATATTGTCAATAGCTAGTTTACCATTAAATGTGATGATGTCATACTTCATTAAAACCAATTTTTTATCCAATGAGTCGATACCAGTATGAAACGTAGATTTGTCCATTTTCATAATGAATTCAGCATTGTCATAATTTAGTATCACAACTAAATCTTTGGTCAATATTTTTAACACCGAATCTGATGCTATAGTTGTAATCAACATATCACCACTCTGTGTACGATATACTTCTTGTCCTTTTATGTAGTTGAAAAGAATCAAGAAGAAAAACAGAATTATACTTTTAAATATTGAGCTCATACTTAATTTATTTTAAATACCTAGTGAAGGAAATGTAATTAATCAATAACCTATTTTAACTAAAAAGAATTTAAAATCACATCTCCTTCTTAGGTTTTTTTATTAATGTTTATGGCCACTATGGTCTTCTTCTTTTTTATTTTCTGGTCTTTCGTATTGACAACATCCTGCTAAATTATTATATGCTTTATCTGTTGCTCTATACTCTTCAGTATCATAACCAACAGCAGCAATTTTCTTTTTTATTTCATCTAAAGAAATATCATGGGTATGGTAAACAACTTCCATCATTTTGGTGTCTTTATTCCAATCTGCTTTTTCAATTCCTTTTACTCCTTTTAAAGAACCTTCAATAGTTTTTTCACACATACCACAATTTCCATATACTTTAAAACTGTCGGTTTTTTTATCGTCGTGTTTGCTAATTATTGTACTGTTTTCTAATTTCAGAACAGCACCTACGGCATTTGTTGTTAACATTACTGTACTTAGTACGGTTACACTTAAAATTAATTTTTTCATTTTTATTGGTTTTTATGGTTTATAAATTTTTAATTATTTACTTACTATTAAAATGATTATGCCAGCCAAAATCAAATAGATTATCCAGTTAAAGTGTTTTCTTATTCCTGTTTTTTTTGGTTCATCTCCTGTTTTACAACATGTTTTCATTTTTAAACAATTTTATGTTAATGTCAATGTTGATGCTCTCCATGCTGTTCTTCTTTTTTTATGGTTGTATTAGTGTCTAAACCTTTGTGGGAAAAATTAGCCGTTATTGTTTTCTCTTTTATGATAAATTTTACCGTGCATAAAAATGAATCCAATCCATCCATTTGTGCTACAAAAAAATCATTCCCTTTCATCTGCAATGTTTGGGTTTTTGAAGTTCCATCTAACTTTCTGATGATTAATTCTCCTGTTATTCCTTCGTTTGGCATCGGCTTAAAATTTCCTTTAAACAAATAAAAAGTAAGCTGATCTTTTTTAAAATAGGCATTGGTTACCATTTCAATTTTGTACTTACCAACAGTTTTTACAACTCCATTATGGGGAGGTTGTTCAACATTGGTGGAATGTGTTGCTCCATGGCTACCATGATCGTGTTGAGCATAAGTGCTTAATGTACAAAATACAATTAGTATTAAAATGTAATTTTTTAATTGATTCATTTTTTGATAAATATTGAAGTTTTTAATAATTCAACTAATTGGTTTCCTACCACTAGAATAGGTAGTTTATAGTCCATATTTTTAATGTAAAAATTCATTTTATTCTACTTTAATAGTTGTTTGTTCCTGAGTTATTGAATGGATAAAACAACTAAAACTAAATGTCCCTTTTGTATTAAAAGTATATGAATAAGTTTCTGCTGATTTTATCTTTCCACTATTAAATAAATTTCCATTTAAGGTATGATTACCACCTCCTTTATTAACAAAAGTAACTGTCGTTCCTACAGGAATAGTCAATTGAAAAGGGTGGAATGTTTTATATTCCAATCTAATTTCATTAACTCCCTGATCACTATCATCATGTTTTGTGCATGATGAAATACTATATACCGAAATAATAATGATGGATATTTTTAAAAGGATTTGCATCTTTATTTAATCGTTTCTTTAACACTTCCACAGTCCAACATTTTACTTCCGAAATAAGGATTTTTAATTTTTTCTTCTAGACTTAACCAATCGGCACCTTTGTTATCGTTTGCCATTGGGCAATGCTCTATATAAAGTGTTTTGTTGTATGGTTTAAAAGAAGATATGATGCCTATCATTCCATCAGAAACCGTTTGAAAAGCTGTACGCAATTCGCCAATTTCTTTAAAATGTTGTGCATGTTGTAACGCATTTTGAATTTCACTACTGTATTTCATCCAAACGGTGTGCGATTCTCCTTTAAATAACGACATATTTATGCCTTTTAAGGTTTTCTGTAAACGAGTGGATTGAACTTGAGCTTCCTTCATATTGTCAGCAGTTAATGCATCTTTTAAAGCTAAATAATCAACAATTAAAGGCTGTAAAGCATCTTTTCCTTTTTGATTAATCGTAGCACTTTTAATGGTTTCTTTCTCTGGTTTTTTTTCTGATTCAGACGTATTCGCTCCTCCATGGTTATGACCGGTCATTACTGCTCCTCCTTCTGGACTCATCATACTAGGTTTGCCAGCTAATTGTGCTGCGGCATCTATGGTAAATGTTCCATTTACAGCAATTTCTTCACCTTCTTGTAAACCTTCTTCAATAATATAAGCATCCCCTAAAGAAGGTCCTAAGGTTACTTTTCTCATTATGAAATTAACACCCTTTTCTGACGCTAGTTTTACATATACAACTGAGCGTTTTCCTGTCCACATTACTGCCGATTTTGGAATCACTATTGCATCAGTTTTCATTGGTAATTTTGCTTCAACATTACCAGAAACAAACATTTCTGGTTTAAACTTCAAGTCAGGGTTTGCCAATTCGATTCGAGCTTTAGCAACTCTTGTTTTAGGGTCGATTATTGGATCTAAATAAGTAATCTTTCCTTCAAAAGTTTCTCCAGGAATAGATTGCACGGTAAAAGCAACTTTATCTCCTTTTTTAATCCATATCATATCGCTCTCATAAACATCGAACAATAACCAAACACTTGATAAATTGGCTATTTCGTAAATCATTTCTCCTTTACGAACGTAATCGCCCATATTTACCATTTTTTTGGTTACATACCCTGAAACATCGGCAAGCATCGGAAATATTTCTTTGGTTTTTCCTGTTTGTAAAATTTGTTCGATTTGATTTTCAGTCAGTTTCCAATTTTTTAATTTTTCTTTGGATGCATTGAATAATTGAGGTTGTAAGTCTTTTATTTTTTGCGTTTCCAATAATTCTTCTTGTGCTGTTACCAATTCTGGTGAATAAATAGCAGCTATTTCTTGTCCTTTATTTACAAACTCTCCAGTAAAGTTTACAGTTATTCGCTCTATTCTCCCTGGAATATGACTCGATTGTGAAACAACTAATCGTTCATCTGTTTGAATTTTACCATTTAAACGAATCGTTTTTACTGGCTTTATTTTTCCGACAACAGCGGTACTAATATTTGCCAGTTGCATGGCCGTGTTAGACATGTTGATTGCCATTGGATCAGTTTCTACGCCATTTTCTTCTAGTGGAATTAAATCCATCCCACAAAGAGGACATAAACCCGGTTCATTTTGTCGAATTTGAGGGTGCATGGAACAAGTCCAAATTTGGTCTTTTGAAGCTTCAACTTTTTGATTATTTGAGTCAACCACTTTATTATTTGCTGATGGGCTTATTAACTTCCCAATGATTATCCCTACTACAAGTACGACAATCAATAATATCCATTTATTTTTAAGTATGTTTTTCATATCTTTTCTGTTTAATAATTAATTTGTAGCAGTAATGTAATTTAACTTACTCAAAGCAATTTGATGCTGTGTAAGAGCAGTTACTCTCATCTTTTCATATTTTAATATCTGTTGTTGTGTTCGTAATAATTCTTCAAACTCCTTACCTGAATTTCCATAAGCAACAAATAATAAATTAAGAATTTGTTTCGATTCTTCTATTTGTTGTTGATAGAGTGTAATAAAATTTAGTTGTTGTTGAATTTCAAATGAAGCCATTTCATAATTAGTTGAAAGATTATTACTTATCTCTTGTCTTTGTAGGGCATAACTTTCTTGCATCAACTTTGCTTCATTCAAACTCGCCTTATATTTACCTCTGAAAATAGGTATACTGAAAGAAACCATTGGCATAATCACGTCTTTTCCATTATCTGAGACCATCATATCGGTTCGTTGACCAACGATAACATAATCTAAACCCACTCCAAATTTTGGTAGCCCTTGTTTTCGGGCAGCATTAGCCGCCGCTTCACTTGCTTTAATTTTTAGATTAATTTCATCTAATAAAGGATTATTAATCAAAGAATCTTTATTATAATTCATCAATGAAGGTTTGGCAATTGGTAAATCATTAATTACCACCAATTCATCTTCATTTCTGTTTAAAATTTTATTAAATGATGTCCTTAATGGTTTTTCTTTCTTGTTTAAAATATCCAAATTGTTTTCGGCATCTTTCAACATAATGTCAACACGCAAAACATCTACAACAGAGCCATTACCATTTTCTAATTTATTGGTAGTAATACTTTTGTAAGATTTTAATATTTTGATGTTGTTTTCTTCAATGGTTTTCCATTCTTTTAATTCATAGAGCGGATAAAAAGCATTAGCGACTTGCAAATACAACTTATTTCGAGCATCAAGGTATGATTGATACTTGGCTTCTGCCATTAATGTTGCTACATTGCCCTGTGCTTTTAAGGTTCCAAACCAAGGAAACATCTGAGATAAAGAAAGCCTTGCTCTTTGTGGTCCAACTCTGGTTTCAACAGGTGATATAAAATATCCTACCGAAAAATTAGGGTCAGGTAAAGAACTTACTTGAGCTACTTTTTGCATCGATGCTTCAAACTCTTTTAATTTTGCTTGTAACCCAGGATTGTTTTCTTCTGCTATCTTTTGATAGTCTACAATCGTTTGACCTTGTAGAAACAGATTCAACAGTAGAAATGATATGATTAATATATTTTTCATAATTCGATGCATTTTGAGGTTTCTACTAATTCAAGAGTCCCATAAACAGTTTCAAATTTTTTAACCGTTTCAGTAGTCTTAAAATTTGCTCCTTCTATCATAACATGGTAATTTCCAGATGCATGGTCGGATGTGTTTCTCCAACCGTCAAAGACCCTAAGAACATTAAACGCAATTTTTGAGTAAATACTTGAAGGCTTTCCCCAATCAACAAAAACAAGTTTTCCGTTTGGTTTTAGAACTCGATTAATTTCAAAAAAAGCTTTTTGTTTTTCATCAGGTTTTAAATGATGAAAAACAAGGCTAGAAATTACCACACTAAAAGAATTTTCTCTAAAAGGAAGTTGTTTCCCATCATATTTTACTAATTCAACCTTTAGATTAGCATCAGTAACCTTCTTTTGAGCTATTTCTAGAATTTTCGCATCTACATCAACTCCAGTTAACCTAAGTTCTGGATACAATCTTTTTGCTAAAATAGAATTACTTGCTGTACCTACTCCAAATTCTAAAACATCTACATTTTTATTTTCTTTAAATGCTTGATAAATCAAGCTATTTCGAAAATCATTTTCAGGCATTGTTCTAGCTATGATTGTATCATAAAAACCTGTTAATGCTTCAAAACTTAAAGCAGGGATATGTTTATGCTGGTTTTTCATGATAATTTTTTATTTTGATTTTTAATTACCGTTTCTCTCCAAAAAGCCTGCAATACAGGCACGACAAACATGGTCATAATTTGTATGGTCATTCCTCCAAACGTTGGTATCGCCATTGGAATCATCACATCTGCTCCTTTTCCTGTTGATGTTAATACTGGCAGTAAAGCTATAATGGCTACAGCAGCAGTCATCATTGCTGGACGAACTCTCTTTTTTCCTGCCTCTACAACTGCGGCCCTTACATCAGAAATAGTTTGTGGATTTCGCTCTTCAAAAACTTGATGAATGTATGTCCCCATAATTACACCATCATCGGTAGCAATACCAAATAGGGCAATAAATCCAACCCACACGGCAACACTTAAATTGATGGTGTGCATCTGAAATAAGTCTCGCATGTTGACCTCTGCAACAGAAAAATTCATAAACCATCCTTTGCTATACAACCACAACATGATAAACCCTCCTGCAAACGCAACAAATACACCCGAAAAGTGGATAGACGAAGCTATTACCGTTTTAAACTGGAAGAACAACAGTAAGAATATGACAATTAAACTGATTGGAATAACTATCGCCAAACGTTTCACTGCTCGAACTTGATTCTCGTAGTTTCCAGAAAATTTATAACTAATTCCGGCAGGAACAATCAATTTACCTGCATCAATTTTTGCTTGAATGGCTTCTTGAGCATCGTTTACCACATCAACTTCCGCATAACCTTCTCTTTTGTCAAATAACACATAGCCAACCAAAAAGGTATTTTCACTTTTAATCATTTGTGGCCCTCTTACGTATTCAAAATCGACTAATTGTTTTAACGGTACTTGTGCTCCTGTTGGTGTTGGAATTAAAATTTTTCCTATCGACTCTGGGTCATCTCGTAATTCACGAGGGTAACGTACACGAATTGGAAACCGCTCTCTTCCTTCAACACTCGAAGTTATTTTCATACCTCCTATTGCTGTCTCTATACTTTGCTGAATATCTTCTACATTTAGTCCGTATCTCGAAATTTCATCTCGGTTAATGTTTAAATGTAGGTATGGTTTTCCAACGATTCTATCCGCAAAAACGGCTTCTTTTTTTACCGATGGAACATCTTTCATAATGTTTTCCAATTGTAATCCAAACTCTTCTATTGTTTTTAAATCTGGGCCAAAAACCTTTACACCCATTGGTGCTCGCATACCTGTTTGCAACATTACCAATCTTGTTTCTATGGGTTGAAGTTTAGGTGCAGAGGTTACTCCAGGAATTTTGGTTACCCTTACAATTTCATCCCAAATATCGTTTGGTGATTTAATTTCAGGTCGCCAATTACGATAAAACTCTCCTTCCTCATCTGTAATTAAATCTGTTACAATAATTCCTTGTTTCAAGCCTTGTTTGTTTGTGATGGTATCTCCAGACCCAGTTATAAATCGCTCATTTTTATCTACTTTAAAACGAATTCGGTGTCCTGCTTCATTTAAAATAAATTCGGGCTTGTAATTAATGATATTCTCATACATCGAAATTGGAGCAGGGTCTAAAGCAGATTCTACTCGTCCTAATTTTCCAACTACCAATTCAACTTCTGGAATATTACCTAACAACATATCCAACTGCCCTACTACCTTTCTGTTTTGCTCTACACCTGAATGAGGCATAGAGGTTGGCATCAACAAATAACTTCCTTCGTTTAAAGAAGGCATAAATTCAGAGCCTATTCCAGGAAAACTAGCAGTTGAACTTTTCCAAAAATTAGATTCTCTTGGGTTTAAACCAACTTTCTCTAATCCTGTTGCTACTACTCCAAAAGAACGATCGAAACCTAACCAAATAACTATTCCTAGCAATAGTGTAAACAGTGGTAACAACATAAACTTGCCTTTGTTTTGTAAACACCAATTTAATACTGGTACATAAAAGTGAACTATTGTTAGTAATGCACCTAAAATGGAACCTATTAATACAATAACAAAAATGTAATTAGAAAAAATATTGTTTTGAGGCCCTAACGGCATCCATTCTTCAGTAAGGAAAAATGAAGCAACGAACAATGCCAATCCCAAGTTGATATAATTAGGATAAGCTTTAAATTTTTCCGACCATTTGTACTCTAGCAAGTTATTTACTCCAATTAAGCTTAATGCTAATGGAAGCAGCATATTCGCATAAACTGCCAACACAATTCCACTAGCTATTAAAATAGAACTCCAAAGTCTCCGTACTTTCTTTTTGTCATAATCGATTCCAAAAACAAAATGTGTTAGTGCTGGTAAAATCACAATTCCAAGTACAAAAGCACCTAACAACGCAAATGTTTTGGTAAATGCCAACGGGCGAAATAATTTACCTTCAGCTGATTCCATTGCAAAAACAGGCACAAAACTAACCACAGTTGTTGCCAAAGCAGTGGTAATTGCTGATGCAACTTCAACCGTAGCATCATATATTACTTTCATTAATGCTTTTCCTTTTACGCCATGGTTTTCGGGCATTTCGAGGTGCCGAATAATATTTTCGACAAAAACAATTCCAACATCTATCATTACACCGATAGCAATTGCAATTCCTGATAAAGCGACTACATTGGCATCAACACCAGAGTATCGCATTACTATAAAAGTCATTAAAACTCCTACTGGTAATAAACTTGAAATGATAATAGATGCACGAAGGTTGAACATTAAAATAAGTACCACCATAATGCTGATTAAAATCTCATGCGACAAGGCATTCTCAAGAGTTCCAATAGTCTCTTGTATTAGTTTGGTACGATCGTAAAATGGAACAATGGTTAACTGACTTTCTTCTCCATTTGCCAGTATTTTTTTTGGCAAGCCCTGGGCTAATTCTTTTATTTTTTCTTTTACATTATTGATAACCTCTAAAGGATTAGAACCGTATCGAGCAACTACAACGCCTCCAACAGCTTCAGCCCCTCCTTTGTCTAAAGCTCCTCTTCGAGTTGCTGGACCTAACGTAACTATTCCAATATCTTTAATTCGAACAGGAACATTGTCTTGAACTGCCACCACCGCTTTTTCGATGTCTTCTATTTTTTTGACATAACCTAAACCTCTTACCAAGTATTCTGCTTGATTAATTTCTATGGTTTTAGCTCCAACATCTCTATTCGATTTTTTAACGGCTTCCATTACTTTATGTAAAGGAATGTTGTAAGCTTTCAAAGCATCAGGGTTCACATCAACTTGATATTCTTGAACAAAACCACCAATTGACGCTACTTCTGAAACACCATCTACGGCATTTAATCCATATTTAACATAAAAATCTTGTGCAGTTCGTATTTCATGTAAATCCCAACCACCAGTTGGTTTTCCATCCTTATCTCTACCTTCTAAGGTGTACCAATAAACTTGACCTAAAGCAGTTGCATCTGGCCCAAGTGTTGGTGTTACCGCATCGGGTAGAAGTCCTGTTGGGAGCGAGTTGAGTTTTTCCAATATTCGAGAACGAGACCAATAAAATTCAACTTCATCTGAGAAAATAACATAAATACTTGAAAAACCAAAAATAGAAGAGCTACGGATGGTTTTTACTCCTGGTATTCCTAGTAAATAAGTGGTTAACGGATAAGAGATTTGGTCTTCAATATCTTGAGGAGAACGTCCAGCCCACTGAGTAAATATAATTTGTTGATTTTCTCCAATATCTGGAATTGCATCAACTGGTACTGGGTCTTTTGGCAAAAAACCTGTATTCCAATTAAAAGGAGAAGTAACAATACCCCAGCTTACCAACATAATTAGCACAAGAGCTGTAACTATTTTGTTCTCTAAGAAATACTTAATTATTTTATTTAACATGATTTCAATTATTTAATGTGAAAATGAGCAAATGTTAGAATACAAATACCCTTATTGGAATTACAACTATATTGTAACCAATAAATTAATCAATTCACCTATGAGTAAATTGATTAACACATTAAAATAATCAAATAAGGAAAGACTGAACCATCACAGGAATGTCTCTAATAAGAGGTGGTGGTGAATAATCTTTATAAAAAGTTGTTTGTAAAGATGTTGATGGAACTAAATCTAATAATGTGGCAACAATAATTATTGCAAAATCAATAGAAAAATTTATTGGAGTTAATTCTTGAGCATAATCTTCATCCATCTGAATTAAACGAAATTGATCTTGACAACAATTAGATTTCAGTTGCATACCAGAGGCACAATTATTTTCTTCTTGCTCCATTCCACAAGAAACATCAGTAATGGTCATAGCATATTCCGTCTTCACTTCTTTGCCTCCACAAATGTGAGAAGAAACAGTAAATCCCATTGATGTAACAAGGATAACTAAACTTAATATGACTGAAAAAATCTTTTTCATAATCAATCTAATAACATAAAATTATACTTTTTATTGTTTATTTATCATTTTATTTCTAAATAAAAGAAAATTACGTCCTTAACCTTGGTTAAGATTGACAAAAGTTAAGAAAAGTAATCTTCTTTTAATATTTAATGTCCGTGGCCTCCATCGTCCTCCGTATTTTTCATTTTAGCTAATAATGAAAATGTTCCTTTTGTTACTAATTGAATATTAGAAGCGTCCATGTTTTTAATAAACACTATTTCTGAATAACCATTCTCCACAACTCCTTTTTGTACTTCTAACATTTCAAAATGAATATTATCTCCTTCTTTTTCTTTTAATTGATACACAAAATATTTCCCGTCAAACATTACTATAGCTGATTCAGGAACAGCATTTACTTTATTCTCATTTAGCTCTACTAATGCATTAATATACATTCCTGGTAATAATTCCGCATCTTCATCATTTAAGTGAGCATGAACCCTAACTGAACGGTCGGCATCAATTTTACGTCCAATTAAATAAATTTCAGCCATACGTTCTTTATCATTTTCGTTCGGTAGTGTAAATCGTATTTTCTGACCTATCTTTAATTTAACAACATCTTTTTCATAAACAGTCAATTCGGCATGTAAATGTTCGGTATCTATAATTTCAAACATTACTTCACTTGGGTTTACGTATTTTCCAATATTTACATTAACCATTGACACATAGCCATTTATAGGTGAGTATATTTTTACTTTTCTTGAAATATCATTTTCAGTAAAATTGCTAGCATTAATTCCAATAATAGCTAGTTTTTCTTCTAACCCTTTCACTTGGGCTTTCATACTCATTAAATCAGATTTAGCTTGTTGAAAAACCTTTGCTGAATTTACATTTTCTTTATTCAGCTCTTCTTGCCTGTTAAACTCCAAGGACAAATATTCTAACTTACTTTTTTTGTCGATATAATCTTGTTGCAATTGAACATAATCAGGATGTTCCATTACGGCTAACACTTGCCCTTTTTTAATTTTCATACCTTGTAATAAATCTGTACTTGATACGAAACCACCCAAGGGTGCAGAAACACTTACTAAATTTTGAGGTGGAACATCCATCACACCGTTTACTTTTAAAACATTACTCAATGTTTTTTGCTCAATTTTGCCTAATTCTATCTCTGCCATTTTATATTGAGCAGCTGTTAATTCTACCATTGTTTCTTCTTCATGGTGTCCTTCTTCACTATGTTCATTATTTTCATTGGGTGTATTGCTACAGCTTGACAAAGTGAATAATGAAACAGCGATGATTAACAAATGTTTATTCGTTAACCTAAAATTTATTTTATTTATATCTATTTTCATTTTGAAATATTTTAATGGTATAATTATTTAATTCCAGCTAAAAATTCTAACTGAATAATTGCTTGATTATAGTTGTTTAAAGTTTCTAGCCAATTGGTTTGAATTTGTGTGGCTTGATTGATAGCTTGTACATATTCTACATAACCAATTGTTCCATTTTTAAACGCTTTTTGAGCATTTTTTAAAATCAACTCTGATTGTGCAAGGGCATTTTCCTCATAATAGCTTAAACCACTTTTATACTTATTGTATTCATGAATAGCTTGTTGATACTTTCCTTCTAGTGATTTTTGATATTGTTCGAAATTCGATTCGGCTATTTGGGTTCTCACTTTAGCTGCTTGTACTTTAGAAGTGTATGGTCGAAACCATAAAGGAATTGCAATACCTATCTGAAAGCCACTAAATCGATCTCCCGAACCAAAATATTGCTCCGTTCCATTAACAGTTTGATTGCCAATCATTGATTGATTAAAATAACCAACTGTGAAATCAGGTAGTAGTTTTGCATTTTCCAACGATTTTCTTTCTTCTTCAATAACTACTTCTTGTTGCAAATAAGCTAAAGCAGGATTGTTTGAATATGCAGAACCTGTATTTAAGGAAGTAGTAATTTCTTTTTTTACTGCTTCTTGGTTTGATATGGTTATGCGTTCATTCGTATTTAGTAAAATTTCCAATTGATTTCTGAAAATCTTAACATCAGCATTTACTAACCTCAATTTATTTTTCAACTCCATTGCTTGTGTTTGAGCAGTTGTTTTTTCCAATAAATTAGATTCTCCTGTTTGATATTTTATTTCAGCAGCTTTTGAAAAATCAGCATAAATGCTATCTAATTTTATCAGTAATTTTAAATTAGATTGAGTATTTAGTAGTTTGTAATAAGTAACCTTTACTTCTGCAATCAACTCATTTTCTATTATTGCTTGTTGATACTGACTACTTTTTATACTGGAATTGGCAACTTTATTATTCTTTATGTAAACTGTTGGAAAAGCAAAAGTTTGTGAGACACTAAAGTAATTGTCATTTTTCACAATGCTATTGTATTGACCATGTTGCCAATTAAATTGTGTTTTACCAACATCTGTACTTGTCTTTTTTTGCTGTTGGTTATATTCTACTTCCAATTTTGCAGATTTTACAGTTAAATTATTTTCCAATGCCATATTAATAGCTTCATGTAACGAAAGTGATTTTTCTTCCTGATAGTTATCGGGATCATTTTGAGCAAAGGTTAAAGCAGGAAGAAGCATCATTCCTATCATAATTAATGTAGTATTCATCTTAACTTTTTTTATTCCTTTTTCAAAATAGATGTACAATACGGGCAATACAATTAATGTTAGTAGTGTTGCTGTTAATAATCCACCTATTACAACTGTTGCCAATGGGCGTTGCACTTCTGCTCCAGACGAACCAGACAATGCCATTGGCAAAAACCCACAAGAGGCAACCAAAGCAGTCATTAAAACTGGTCTTAGCCGTATTTCAGTTCCTTTCAATACAATCTCTTTTAAATCAGTCATTCCGTCTTTCTTTAATCTGTTGAACTCTCCAATTAAGACAATCCCATTTAATACAGCTACACCAAATAAAGCAATGAATCCAATACCTGCGGATATACTAAATGGCATTCCTCTTAAATACAGGGCAAAAACACCTCCAATTGCAGACAATGGAATGGCTGTAAAAATTAGCAATGATTGTTTTATAGACTTGAAAGTAAAAAACAGCAAAATAAAAATGAGAAAAAGTGCAACAGGAACAGCAATAGATAGTCTTTGCCTAGCTTCTACCAAATTCTCAAATTGCCCTCCGTAAGTTGGATAATAACCCACTGGAAAATCAATTTTAGCATCTATTTTATTTTTGATTTCATCTACAATACTCTCTACATCACGATTTCTAACATTAAATCCAATGGTAATTCTACGTTTGGTGTCATCTCGTTGTATTTGATTAGGACCATCTTGAAACGAAACATTAGCCACCTGATTTAACGGTATCTGATGACCATCAGGAGTTGTAACAAATAAATTACTTACGTTTTCTATCTCTTCACGGTGTTGTTTATCAAATCGAACCACTATATCAAACTTTCTTTCTCCTTCATAAACCACACCTGCAGATTTTCCTGCAAAAGCGGTTTCTATTACCGTGTTTACATCTTGAATATTTAACCCATATTTGGCAATTTCATCACGATTAAATTCAATTTGGATTTGTGGTAATCCTTCTACTTGCTCAACGTATAAATCGGATGCTCCATTAACTGTTTTAACGATTCCACCAACCTTATTAGCGTATTCGGACAAGACAGCTAAATCATCTCCGTATATTTTAATCACCACATCCTGTCTAGCTCCTGTCATTAATTCATTAAATCGCATTTGAATGGGTTGTTGAAATCCAAAAGTTACCCCTGGAATTACAGCCAAGGCTTCACCCATTTTTTCAGCTAATTCTTCTCTGGTTTGAGCACTTGTCCATTCATCTTTATCTTTTAAAATAATCATTAAATCACAAGCTTCTACTGGCATTGGGTCTGTCGGGATTTCTCCTGAACCAATTTTTCCAACGACTTGTATTACTTCGGGAAAGTTTACGAGTAAAACTTTTTCTGCCTTTGTTGCAGCATCAACTGTTTCAGATAAAGAACTCCCTGTCATTACACGAGTTTCAACGGCAAAATCTCCTTCATCCAATGTAGGTATAAACTCTCCTCCCATATTCATAAACGTAAAAATGCTCAATAAAAACAAACCACTAGAAACCAATATAACGGATCCTTTATGCTTTAGTGCTGTATGAATAAACGGTGAATAAATTCGTTGAAAAAACTCCATTAACTTGTCGGAAATGTTCTTTTTATAAGCGGTTTTTCTACTCAGCACCAATGCCGACATCATTGGCACATAGGTTAAGGATAAAATGAAAGCTCCTAAAATGGCAAAAGATACTGTTTGAGCCATAGGTTTAAACATCTTTCCTTCCACACCTACCAATGCCAAAATAGGCAAGTAAACAATCAGAATAATAATTTCTCCAAATGCTGCTGAGCTTCTAATTTTTGTAGAAGCGATATAAACTTGCTCATTCATTTGCTTTCTTGTAAGCAATGATGTGCCTGATAATTGTTTATTGTGTACAAGTATTCGATGTACAATACTTTCAACAATAATTACCGCTCCATCTACAATTAATCCAAAATCAATGGCTCCTAAACTCATTAAATTACCTGAAACGCCAAACAAATTCATCATCCCAAATGCAAATAACATGGCTAATGGAATAACGGAAGCAACGACTAATCCAGCTCTAACATTCCCAAGTAAAAGAATCAAGATAAAAATGACAATTAATGCTCCTTCTAACAAATTTTTTGTCACAGTTCCAATGGCATTATCAACTAATTTTGTTCTATCTAAAAAAGGTTCAATTACTACACCTTCAGGTAATGTTTTTTCTATTTGGATTATTCGCTCTTTAATGTTCTCAATTACTTTAGCTGAGTTTTCTCCTTTCAACATCATGACAATAGAACTCACAACTTCCCCTTCTCCATTTCGGGTTGATGCTCCGTAACGAACAGCACTTCCATATTGAACGATAGCTGCATCTCTAATCAAAACAGGATTCCCAGATGGATTATTTTTAATCACAATCTTTTCTATATCTTCAATACTCCCAACCATTCCTTCACTTCTAATAAAGTAAGCATTCGGCTTTTTATCTATATAAGCTCCTCCGGTATTTTGATTGTTTTTTTCTAGAGCAGTAAAAACATCAGAAATACTGATGTTCATACTTCGTAATTTTTCTGGGTTAATGGCTATTTCATATTGCTTCAAGTAACCACCAAAACTACTTACATCAGCTACTCCGGGTGTACCCAATAATTGTCGTTTGATAATCCAGTCCTGGATGGTTCTAAGCTCCATTGCAGAATACTTATCCTCATAACCTTTTTTAGTATGCACAACATATTGGTAAATTTCTCCCAACCCCGTAGTTACAGGAGCCATTTCAGGAGTTCCAATACCCTTTGGAATTTGATTTTTAGCCTCCGTAAGCCTTTCGTTTACTTGCTGTCTTGCCCAATAGACATCAACATTTTCTTTAAATACAATGGTTACAACTGACAATCCAAAACGAGAAAAAGAGCGTATCTCTTCTATCTCTGGAATAGTTGCCATCGTGATTTCAACAGGAAATGTAATAAGTTTTTCTACTTCCTGTGCTGCCAATGAAGAAGCAATCGTGATTACTTGTACTTGATTATTGGTAATATCTGGAACTGCATCTATGGGAAGTTGCTTTAAGGAATAACTCCCCCATGCAATTAGACCTAATATCATAAGGACTATTACCAATTTATTTTTTATGGAAAATCCAATTAATTTATCTATCATAATAGATTATTTTCTTGTTATTAATATAAAATGAAGTCTCCTTGAAGGAATTCAAGGGAAACAAATGGTGTAATTCAATTACGCCTGATTAACAAGAAAATGATGGAGGACCTCTATGAGGTGAGGATTTGACGAGCGATAATTGATAATCGTCAACAAAAACAGTATTAAATTCTTGATAAGATTCAATTGTAGTAGAGTCAACAAAAACAGCGAATAAAACTGCTATGATTTTTGTTTTTGATAACCCTTTATAATCAGTACTATTTATTTCTGATGTGGTAAAATGTGGATGAATTATGTCGGATTGTGGATGTTCTAATTCACTTAAAAAACATTCAACAATACACAAAATATCTTCACAAGAATATTTTTTAATAGCAATACTCTCATCATCAATTATTTTAGCTTGAACATGATTATGATGCTCATGTTGAGAAACAGATTGATTAATTTCAACATGCTCCGTTACATCATTAAAACAGTGACAATGAGGTATTAATTCAACTGCAAAAGCAAAAGAATAAGTCAATAATAAAAAGACAGCTATTATTGGTTTAATCAATTTCATTACCACAAATATAATAAGTTAATATTTAACACTTAAATTATTATGGAAATTTAACATTTAGAGTTAACTAATTATATTTTTAGATTAATCTAAAAATATTTAGTAGGTTTGCAAAAAAATAAACTCTATGAATAAATTTATTGCTTTTACTATTTGTTCTTTAACAATAGTGGCATGTGAAAAAACAATGCCATTTGCACCAGAAGAAAATGAATTATTTGATGGACCCATTGCAGGACTTTCAACTGCCGAACAAATTCAGTTTCTTAAAGGAGATGAAGCTTTTGGAGATGTATTTACAATCGAAGAAGGACTAGGCCCTGTATTTGTTGCCAATCAGTGTGCCAGTTGTCACGCTGGAGATGGAAAAGGTTCTCCTTTTGTAAAATTTACCCGATTTGGACAACCTGACACATTGGGCAACCAATTTCTAAATTTTGGAGGTCCACAACTTCAGCACAAAGCGATTCCTGGATACCTACCTGAACAATTACCCTCTGGTGCAACATCAACAGATTTAATTGCTCCTGCTGTATCGGGTCTTGGCTTTTTAGATGCTGTAAGCGATGCCGACTTAATCTCACTATCCGATCCGAATGATGCAAATGGAGATGGAATAAGCGGAAGGCCTCATTGGAATAATATCCCTAATTATGTTCAGCTCAGACCTAATTCAATTTCTCAAAATGGGAGATATATCACTCGGTTTGGAAAAAAAGGAAGCGCTTATGATTTACTTCACCAAACTTCTGGAGCATATAATCAAGATATGGGAATTACTTCTTTATTTGAACCAATTGACCCCTATAGTGGATTAGAATTTGATCCAGAGGTAAGCACACAAACCGTTCATAATGTGGTGTTTTATTTGAAGACTTTAAAAGCACCACTTCCAAGAAATCAAGATGATGCTGAAGTGATTGTGGGTAAACAACTATTTTCTCAACTTGATTGTGCGAAATGTCACATTCCAACACTTCAAACTTCATATTCAAAAATTGCTGGATTGTCAAATAAAATATTTCATCCTTATACAGATTTATTGTTGCACGATATGGGGGCAGGATTAGATGATGGTTATACAGAAGGATTCGCATTAACCTCGGAATGGAAAACACCTGCACTTTGGGGACTTGGGCTATCCAAAAATGCTCAAGGGGGAACATATTTTTTACTACATGATGGTCGTGCAAGGAGTATTGAAGAAGCTATTTTGTTACATGGAGGAGAAGCTCAGCAATCAAAAACGAAATACAACCAACTCTCCGAGACTGAAAAGCAACAGTTAATCAAGTTCTTAGAATCACTTTAGTAATATGGAACGTAGAAAATTTATCAAAACTTGTTGCTATTCCGCTATTGGTATTCCAATAGTTGCTACACTCGTGCAATCGTGCGGAGGAATTTATTATGCTACTACAAATCATAATAATGGAAGATTGGCTATTTCAAAATCAGAATTCATCCAGACAAAAAAAAATAAGAAAATCAACAGAAAATATGTTATTATAAAAACAGAAGCCCTTGATTTTCCTATTTGCATTTATAATACAGGGGAGAATACTTATTCCGTTTCATTACTTAAATGTACACACAGGGGTTGTGAATTAAATGTTGGTGGGGGTATTTATACATGCCCGTGTCATGGAAGTGAATTCTCGATTACCGGAAAAGTATTAGAAGGACCAGCAGATAAAAATTTAATGACATTCAAAACAGAAACAGATAATGAAAATATTTATATCTATATCTAAACAAGTCTTAATTGCTTGTTTACTTTGCACTATAATAAGCAACATTCAAGCACAAATTATCGACTCGGTTATTACCCGTGTTCCTCTTGATACTTCAAAAACTTCATTAAATATGGATGCGGTTTACAACCGCCCTTTCCTTACTACGGATAAATTGCCTGTTGCTTTAGGGGGTTATTTGGAGGCTAATTCTTTTTATAGTTCTGAAGATGGAGTTTCAGAGGGATTATCATTTCAAGCAAGAAGATTAACCGTTTTTATGTCTGCATCTATCAGTAAGCGAATTAAATTTTTATCCGAAATAGAATTTGAAGATGGAACAAAAGAAATAGGGATAGAATTTGCAGCAATGGATGTAACGTTTCATCCTGTTTTTAATTTTAGAGGAGGAATCATCATGAACCCAATAGGTGCATTTAATCAAAATCATGATGGTCCTAAATGGGAATTTGTCGAACGTCCAGATGTAGCCGTAAATATGTTGCCTGCAACATGGTCTAATGCCGGATTCGGTTTATTTGGTAAAACACACAAGAAAAATTGGGTATTTGGGTATGAAGTTTATCTGACAAATGGCTTTGATAATAGCATTATTGATAATGAAGAAAACAAAACATTTCTGCCAGCAGCTAAAGAAAATAAGGAACGATTTGAAGAAAGTAACAATGGTAAAGCTCTTATTACTGGAAAACTTGCTATTAAAAATAGAAAAATAGGTGAAATAGGCTTGTCATACATGGGAGGTATTTATAATAAATTTGAAGAAGATGGACTTATTCTTGATGAACAGAGAAGACTTGACGTTTTTGCTGTTGATTTTAACACCACTATCAAAAAAACTGCTACTTATATTGTTGGAGAATATGTTGTAGCAACTATTGATGTTCCTGACACATACACTCAACAATTTGGCAGTAAACAACAAGGCTTTTTTGTTGATGTGGTTCAAACTATTTTTAAAAGAAAAATATTAGATTGGGAAAATGCAAGTTTCAATCTTGCTGCAAGATTAGATTATGTCGATTGGAATGTAGGAACATTTAAAGAAACTGGAACAAATATAGGAGAAGATTTATGGGCTATATCACCAGCTATAAGCTTTAGACCAACTTCACAAACTGTTTTCAGATTAAATTACAGGTATCAATGGCAAAAAGATATTTTAAATAATCCTCCCTCATTAACCGCAGCATGGCTTTTTGGTTTTAGCACTTATTTTTAATCCCATTAACAACAATTTTTGCTTTCCTGAATAGGAGGACAAGGAACCGACCCATAAGAACAATACACACAACAATCATTGTTAATGGGTTTTAGAACCGTTTTACATTTCTCACATTCGTAGAAATATTGACAAGCATCTGTCGGCATTGTTTCTTCTTTTTTATGTCCACAATTAGGACAAGTAATAGTTGATTTTAATTCTAGGGTCATTTTTTCTCGATTTTAGTTATTTTATATCCTGTTGAATTTACCGCTTCCTCAATTTCTAATATATTAGTTTGAGTGTTATCAAACTCAATAGTTGCTTTTCTTTTAGTATAAGAAGTTTTTACCGCTACAATTCCTGATAGCTCTTTTACCGCATGATTCACATGGTTTTGGCAAGCATCACAAGTCATCCCTTCTATACTTACTTCAATTTTCTGAATATTTGAATTATTCACTACAACTACTTCTTGTTGATTATCTAGGAAAAATATTCCTGAATAATAAGGTAAGGTAATTGAAATAGATGCAAATAAAGTAATCCCTACTAAAAAGCCTTTGGTTTGATACCACTTCGGTTTTTCAATATCGCAGTCACAATCATCGACTTTAGTAGGTTTTAAATAATTATACCAAGCATATCCAATAGCGATAACTGCTAATCCAATTAAGTAAGGTCGAAAAGGTTCTATCCATGATAAACTTCCAACAGCTCCACCAACTCCTGCTATGGCTGCAATTACAGGTGGAATACAACAAGAAGATGCAGCCAATGCTGCAATAATACCAGTTGTAACAGCTCCTTTTGATTTTTTGTTTTGGTTCTTCATTATGCAACCTTTTTAATTGATTTGTGATTAAATATTTCAAATATATGTTTCAATATTTCTTGAGCATCAGGATGGATAGCATAATGAATAGTCTGTCCTTCTTTTTCGCTTTTTAAAAGATCTGTGTCTTTCAATTTTCTTAATTGTTGGGAAACAGCAGAAATGGAAATCCCCAAAATATCGCTCAAATCACATACACATACTTTTTGCTCGTTTTTAATGAGTAATAAAATTTTTAGCCGTGTCTTGTTTCCAATTAAGTTTAATATTTTGGCAGATTTTTCAATTTGTTCGGACAAATCATTTACTTCTAATATCCCTCTATTTATAAGATTTACATTAGCACACCCTCTGATACAAGTTTCTTCTGTTTTTTTCATATTTAAGTATTTGCTTAAATTCAAATATAGGAAAAATTACCCCATTATTTAAGCATTCTCATAAATAGTTTTTACAAGTTATAATTCCCTAATAATTACTCCCTCATCAATTGAGTACACCCAACCGATAGTTCCATAACGTCCTTTTTCCATAACAGCAATTCGTTCTTCGTCTTTGAGTTGAACATCAATGGTAGCCGAACTGTTGAATTTGATAGATGAACCACCTCTCATTGTTCCTGCTTTAGTCTTTTGAAAAATGATAATAAAAATGGTTTTCGGAAAATCCTGTCGTAATCGTTCAAATTCTTCCGCTTTTACATTCAGCTTTTGAAAACTGTCAATCACAATCAAATCATAATTTTTGGCATCATTTCTCACTTCTCTTAATGTTCCGTTGCCTGTGATGGTCAGGTTGTTATCCAAGTTGTAATACCTCACTTTGTTTTGGGTTAGTTTTCCCAATCCTTCTTCTAAAGCAAAATATTTAGCTTTAAAGTTATGGTCAATAAATGCTTTTGCCAGTTCAAAGGAAAAATAGCTTTTCCCTGCTCCATCTAATTGCTTAAATCCGTTTGAACCATATTGGAAGGTTTCCACCATATAAGCGAAGTTTTTATGTGAATTTCCAACAACTGCGTGAAGGTTTCTACCTCCGAAACTTCCACCTAACAAACTTATTTTTCCTAAAAATTCATTAGGAATTTCTGTAGAAATTAGATTGATTGCACCTCCTGTTGTGTAAGGGCCGTATTTAATCTGACTACTCCCTTTTATAATTTCTATACCTTGCATTCTTCCTATTGTGGGGAAATAGTAAGCGGCTGGTGCTGCATAAGGAGCGGGAGCCATTAATATACCATCCTCCATTACCGTTATTTTTGTATTCCGATCAACTCCTGTACCTCTTAATCCGATATTTGGAAAGAGTCCAAATCCATCTTCCTCTTGTACATTTACTCCTGGTACAGATCGTAAAGTGCGGTTAATATCTGTATAGCTGAATTTTTGAATTTCTTTTGGTGAGATATAATGTACTGAACCTGGAATATCTCGTATGCCATTACTACCACCAGTTATAGTTACTTCTAGTAGAGTAGATATGGTTTCTCTCATTATAAAATCCTGTTTCGTAATCCCACTTTTCCCAACGCTTATTTCTTTTTTAATAGTAGAATAACCGATACTTGAAACTACCAATGTATAGTTCCCTTCTGGCACATTTTTTATTACATAATTACCGCTTGCATTAGTTGAAGTACCAATATTGGTTTTGTCCAAGTAAACTGAGACATTTGCCAAGGCACTTGTACTATCTGTGTTTTTTATACTCCCTTCAATGCTTGCGTTTTGGGCGAAAGCACCTATATAACTTATTGTCGCAATTACTGTTGTTATGATAATTTTCTTCATTTTAGATGATTTATTTAAGATTAATCCGAGGCAAATATCTTATTTAGAATCGTTCTAAACAATGCCTTAAAAGAGGTATTTTGCACTTGGAATTGTATAAAAAAGTGAGACAAAAAAGATAAGACTGTTCTTATATTTTTTTCAGGAAATTTTCAGTGATAGTTCAGTATTTAGATATAAACTTGTAAATCTAATTTTCAGAAAAAATTTAATTGAATACAGCTATAGCAAATAGTTGGTCTAATTAATTATAAATAATTTAACTTATTATAAATGCACTAATTCAGAGGTATATTAGTTTTTTAATTTGTTAGAAAATTTAAATAAATCCCTCCAAAACTCCTATCCTACTTGAGTTATCAAGGCTTTTTTATTTGAGAGTTAGATTACTGTTTCAACTTGTGATTCACATATGTAAGAGTTTATTTAAATTGTTCACTACAGCTTATAAGAAATGTACACTCTTGTATAATTAATTTCAGAATAGCTTTTTGTGAGTTGAATATAGGTCTTATGAATCACAAGTTAAAATATTAAAAATTCCAAGTAAGATGATTAAAATTTCGAGTGATATTCATAATTAAAAAGAAACTTTAGATTTAAGAACTTCTATAAGTTTACTATCATTGTATTTATAAATATCGCTTATATGCAGCACAGAAATTTTCTTTGAATAAATATTTCCAAATAATGAACAGATGGTTATTATTTTTTGTTTCAAAGGAAAATTTGAAACGGTATTTTAATGCAGCTATGACTTTAAGAGAGCTTGTATTTTTAAATCAAAAGGACTTTGTTTATTTCATTGATATTGACAGTAATGTTGATTATAAAAACATTATCCGAAAAGCAGTTAAAGATTTTCCAATGAAATACGCCCTGGTGAAAGAAGCTTTTTTCATCCTAATTTTGCTACTGATTACAGAATTAAAGAATGATAGGTCAAGATTTCTTTAGAAACCTAATTTCTTACCTAATCGTTCTTAATTCAAACTTAAGAAACCGTAATCCATTTGATAAATTTCGATCAGAGTTATCAAATAACAATTTTTTCATTTTATCTACTTCATTTAATGGTTTAAAAACTGTTAGATGTTCATAATATGCATTTGGATAGAGTTATTATCTTATACAGAACAGTAAGAATCCATAAATATTTTAAACTTTTCAATATTTGAATCTTCTGTTATGGTTAATTGCCAATATTCCGAATCTTTGTAATTCCTTTTACCAACATTTGATTCCTGATTACAAGTATATAGGTAATAACCTATTTGAGTTTTTAAATCAGCGACTTTCAAATTATTATGATTTAAACTCACCAAACAATTCTGGTGGGATTCTATACATTCAAAAATATTTTGTTTATTCTTAGGAATTAACTCTTTTAATAAGGTTTCTATTACACCATCATCATTATTATTTGGCCATATAAAATAATCAAATTTTACATTTTTATTATTTATTATATCAACTAATTTTCTCTTACAAGCTGCATACCCTTTATTCCCTAGCCTAGTCCTTTCATAATCAGCATCAAATATAACAATGTTTTGATATCCAGTATCTATGTTATCTTGCAACTCGTTAATATAAATTTGATTTGATAACTTCGTACACCCTCCTACATCTGTTATTGTAATATCTAGTTGATTATTCTTAATCTTAAATGGTTTTTTTTTTGACTCCTCGTCTCTTAATAATTGGATGCCATAAAATAAACGAAGAAAGTCCGAAATAAACACTTGATCAGTTAACCCTTCACAATATATTTTCAATTTAATCATGTGATAACCCTCCCCTAATTTCTATTTGATCTACATATGCTAAACTAAAACTCGAATATTCTAAAGAGCGTATTTTTAAGTTATTAACCTGCTTCATTTGAACAACTCTTGAAACTGATTGATATTCTAGACCAAAAGCAGATTCATTTAATACTTCCTTGAAAAATTTTATACATTCATCATTATGAGTTGTTGCTATTATTTGCGTGCCGTCTTCTTTTGCTATATTTAATAAGATCCTCCAAAACTGTTTAAATCTTGAAAAATGAATTCCAGCATCTATCTCATCTATTAATAATATTTTCCCTTTATGAACAGTTAAAAAGATAAGAATTCTAAAAAGCTTATTAGCTCCTTCCCCATATTGACTCAAACCTCTATCTTCCTCATAGTCATTATCTCTAATATCTATTGCTCCATCAGTTCTAACAAAAACTTGTTCTGCATTAGGAATAAATACTCTCAATCGATTTAAAAATTCTTTTTCTAACCTCTTATTTGGTCTAATCTTAGAATCATAAACCAAAGATAAATCGAATCCATAACCTTTTCCATATGGAATATAGGGTTGATTAGTTCCGTCGTTATATGGTATATTATTTAAAACCTCTAAATCCTTTTCCGAGAAATAAGGTTTTTCAGTATTAGGTTCAAATTGATAATTTATTTCATAATTCCAAAAGCTTCTCTTATCAAAAAGATTAAAATGAGTGCTTTTTAATTGATTATTACAATTTTTGTATTCAGATATAAATTCAGGATTAATATTATAATAAAGGTCTGTTGATTTTGAATTTTCCTTTTTATCAGGGTGTATATTTATTCTGTCAATATATGCAAATGCCAATCTTTCTAAATATTTTTTCTTTTCAGGAACAAATAACAAAGCTTCTAATAATGATGTTTTACCAATATTATTATCTCCAACCACGAGATTAAATAGACCTAAATTTTCTATTATTACATAATCAAACCTTCTAAAATTCTTAATTTCAATATTATAAATATGATTTGGGAACTGTTCCCTTAGTTCTTTAGGTTGTAAATCAATTTGATCTATTTCTGATTTAGTAAAAGGAAAATATTTAAACTCAAACTTATTAGCTAATTTTTTATATTTATCATTAATATCTTCAAGTAAAAATCCAGATAAAAAACTATTCTTAACCCACCTATTAAGTACAAAATTAAATATGTTGAGATTTATTAAATTACCATTTAATAAATCTTCATAATAACTCACCAATTCTGAGTTTCTATTGTTTTCATGAAATAAATTTTCAACTTTCTGAGAAATAAATAGTAAATCATTATTCTCTATGTCCGTTGTTAAGAATGATAAGTATAAATATAGATTAGTATAGATATTATTCGATTTCCTTAATGTAGCAAAATTAGCCTGATAAACATCATTCAATTCTTCTGCAATCTCCTTTTTATTTACTATTTCTATTTCTATTGCTATTCTTCCTAAATAAATAATAATTTCTTCTATATCATTCTTCTTCTTAGCTAATTCTAATTTCACTTTTAGATATAGCTGATTTTCAATACCATTGTTTTCAAGAATTGATATTGCCGATTGAAACTTGCCTATCAAATAATACTTATTAGCTATAATTTCAATAATATCTCTATCTTCATTAGTACAAATTTCTTCTAAAATATCACAAATTAAAGTGATTTCATCATTATCAGCAGATCTCTCTAGCACATTACGAATCTCATCTATAGCTTCTCTTCTCCAAGTTGTAAGTTGGATTATCTTTCTCAAATTAGAACTCTCTCTATGTAAAATTTGTAAGTCAGAAACAGACAATGTAGATTCAATGAAAAGAATTGATATTAATTTTTTTAATTGATTATCCTCACTTGGAGATTTTTCAAAAATTTCTATCAGTTTCCCCCAATATTTCCCTTGCCAATAACAATCTATTGCATATTCTACTCCTTCACTTCCAACTTCTTTTTCTAAATAAAACAAAGCTGCTTTATCCCAATTCTGGTGAATTTTTTGAATCTCAGCTAAACATAAAAAATACTCTTTCTTGTTTCCAAGTTTTATAAAGTGACTTGATGCAACCTGTAACAATGGTATATTCCCTTCAAATACTCCTTGTTTTTTTTGTCTATGAGCATCTTCTTCAAGAATTGATTCAGAACTTTGAATTATTTCGTTAGCATCAAAAATTATTAAATCAGTAAAATTATTAAGATCAACACCTACTTTTTTTACCCATTCAGATTTAATATAATTATCAATCAAATCCTTCCAAAAATTATCTTTTGACTCTTGACTATCAATTATTACTAATTCTGTTTGTGCACGAGTAACAGCGACATATAGTTTATTATAAAAAAATCTTTTACCATAAATGCCTGCTGTTTCAATTTTTTTAATATACTCTTCTCCAAATCCAAAAATAGCTACTTCGCTAAAGTCCAATCCTTTAGCATCAACTGCAGAAATTATATTTTTAAATTTTTTTAAAATTTCATACCTTTCTTTATACTCTGGAATTTCATCGTAATTAACAGGAACAATTATTGTTTTATACTCAACCTTTTTTTGAAGTTCTATATTATTGGAAAAAGTATTAATATCCACAAAAACATTTAAATGTTCATTTTGATACATTACTGGTCTTTTTGAAGTTTGTGGATTTTGTACGTTTGCTTTTAGCTTATCTTTTCTATAATATTGAATAGAATTTGCCACATTAACAATTGACTGGGAAGAACGATAATTATAAGTAGGTGTAAAAACCAATTTTGACTGGTCTAATTTATACCCAGTTTTTTCTTTTGTTAATTCTTCATAAATCATTGAAGTTAAAACTTCTGATCTAAACCCTGTTGGATTAACTGTTTGAAGTGCATCTCCTGCAAAAACAATTGGATATTGTTCTACATTGGATAAATTATATTTTGCATAAGTAGAAAGTTGCATTATAAACTCTAGTTCAACTTTACTAAAATCTTGTGATTCATCACAGAAAATAACATCAAAGGTTTTATCAATTTCAACATTTGAATTAATATAGCGAATAAGTTTTATTTTATCCCAATACCCTTCTTCATTTAGAAGTTTATTATAGAAAGGGGATATTATTTCTGTTTCAATTCCTTTAAGATCATCCTTCGAAATAATGTCTTTACCTTCTTTTGGCATTTTCTCATCATAATTTTCACTATTAATTTGAAAGTCTAAACTATTCCCATTAACATAAGTACTTATAGTAAACCAAACTAACTCCGCTGAAAACCTTTGTTTAATATGTTTTTGAATATTTGATTGTTCATATAAATACTTAAACTTAGAAAAATCTAAATATTTATCTGGTTTAAATTCATTATTATCCTTTGGAATTAGTTCTAATAAGAATTTTTTAAATGGATAAAAATGTTTATCAACATTAACTATGGCTTCAGGTTCAGATGATAAATCAAATTCTGGATTATTAATTAAAAGATCGTATACTGCTCTTTGGGTATGCCCTAAAAGCTTTTCATTTTCAGTTAAAAATATAATATCTCCAGGTATTTCTCCTGCATATTTATAATAATACACATTAGAAAAAAGATAATACAACATTGTTGATTTCCCACTTCCAGCTTGACCATTTATATATTTAGGAAATTTAAACTCTTTTAAAAATTCCGTCTGTTCAGGTAATAGCGATAAATTACCTAATTCATTATTTTTTTCAATTTTAACCCATAAATCAGCATCATTTATTGCCCAACTTGGATAAGCTTTTGACGCTATACTACTCATATCTTTATAAGAAGTAAATCTTACTTCTTTTTCAAATTTAAAATTTTTAACTTTCTCCCAATGTTCATTTTGAGTCTTAATATTTGCACCATTTTCAAGCAAATAAAAATTATTATTATCTAGAACAACTTTTATAAATACTACTCCTATATCATTATAAATAATATTTAATACTTCATAGGTTTCTGTTTTTTTAATAGAAGTAATAAACTCTTTACTTTCTCTAATAATTTCCTTAATTGTCAACAAGAATAGTTTTACTTCATCATTTTTCATTCCAACAGTTTTTGAATCGCTCATTGCAAACTTAACCCAAGTCTGAGATTCAAAAATATTATAATCGACCTTTAACTTATAATCACTTTGCCAAGTTATAAGCTCCTGAGGCGGTGGCAAAATATCATCTTCTCCTTTTTGTTCTCTTAAAATACTTTCTTCAAATCTAGAGACATCTTCTTCTGGCAATGGGTTATATGTAAGCCACTTACCGTCCCGTATAGATACATAATCTTCTAACCCATTTTTTTGACCTCTAACAAAATAGACTAAATACTCTTTGTCATTAATAGAGATGCGTTTTTCTTGAAAAATTATCTCTGAATAAGGATTTTTTATTCTTAAAACATTAATTCCTTTTGTAAAACCTGTAACTTTTCCAATACCTTTAAGAGTTGTTGAATTTTTATTATTCTCAATAAAAGTGGACACTGCTTTTTTTACATCAGAAGAAATATTATCTATATATAATTGGCAATAATGAAATTTCATCATAAAATAACTTTTTAGACTCTTTTAGCCAAGTCTCTATTTTTAATTTTTATTAAATCTAAAATACCCAAAATATATTACTTTTTACAAAAAGTAATCAAAATATAGTTAAACTTAACTATTAACATTCTTTACTAAGAAAATATATTAAATAACAAGACTACAGAGATTAACTCATCAAAAGTTTTAACCCCTCTATATTTTTATAATTTTTTTCCAAACCTTTTTCTGATATAAAGGCCAAACACTTTTCGGTTTCCGATTTATACAGTACTCAAACGTAGTAAATAAAATCGAATTTATCTATGTGTTTAAACATTCAACTAACATTGCTATTTTTTTATATTTCAAAAACCTAGATACCCTTAAACTTTGTAAATTAAAAATTAGGTGTAAAATGAAAAATCGATTAGGCAAACTCAATAATTGAGTATCTTTGATTTATTCAATATGTAATATAAAATAGAATAATGAACGATATAAAAACCTTGATTGGATCATTTAAGAAAGTTCCCGTCTGGAAAGATTTTATTAAAGAAAATTTTGATAGAAAGACAAGCAACTATAATTATGCTGATGTTTCAAATATAAAGGTTGAATATGATAATCAAACCTACTTCTATCCAACTAAAATTATTTTAAAAGATGGGTATGTTAGACAAAAAAAAAATATACAAAAAGTAGAAAATACATCTTTAAATAATAAACCAGTAAAAATTACTGAAACAACTAGTATTATTCCATTTAGTTTTTATAAAAGAAATGAAAAATATACAGGAGATTTATTTGAATGTCTTGACGATATTTTATGTGATAATGATATGAAAATAAAAGATTATGGATTTTACTCTCCAGAACTACTCTCGTATAGAAATACACCCCTTTTTAGTATTGATTCTAAATTAAGGTGGTCTTCATATATGTTAATTCTAGAACAAGAAAAACCAAAGACTGAAGTTTCAAAAGAGGCCCCTGCTGAATTAAAGGATATTTTAGCAGATTATGGTATTAATTACAATTATGAAAATGAGTTAAATAATTATACCATTATCCTTTTCCCTATGGCTTTTGTTAAGGCAATAGAAAATAGAATACAAAAAAAGGATGGAAGAGAATCAATTTTTTTAGTTTTAGAATACAATCAACTTGGCTTGTTCTTTTCTTCAAAATTTGAAATTACAATTGATATAATAATTAAAGATTTTAATCAGAAAATAATATATAGAAAAAATTATCCTATCGAGTTTCAGAAATCAAAATATCAAATAGTAAATATATATCCCGAGAAAGATGGAGAAATAGGTTATTGTTCTTTTTCAATAAAGATAAATAATGCTATTGTTGATACCTCCTCTGGATATTACATCCGTGATATAAAGGTAAATATTAAACCACAATAAAATGAGGAGACCGATATTTGAAAAAGCTCCTGATTATCCTGTCCGTGTAGCAGTTTGTTCTTTATATTCGTTTTTAGAAGTAGATCCTTTTTCTGTAAAAATTGATGCTGAAAAAATGAAAAAGATTGATTTCATTCTAGAACAATCTAAAGGAGTAAATTTTATATTATTTCCTGAATATACTTATTCTGATGTATTACGTCTTAAATTACAGAAGTATTGTGATGATAATGATTGTATTATAATTGCAGGAAGTGGATTGGAAAAAACACCAGAAGATACTTTTTATGCTTATTGTCCTGTTTTTTCTCCAAATAATGAACTAACTAAAGTCTATAAAAAATTTATAACTCCATCTGAAAAAGTTTATGCTGCTAATAAAATAGTTCCTTACCCTAATGAAACTCAAAGAATAATTAGATTAAATGCAAATTCATTAGACGACTACTGTTTTACTATTTCAGTATATGTATGTTATGATTTCATACAAGAAAATAAGAAAGAAAGAACCGATATTATTTTTGTTCCACAATATGAAAAATCTCCACATATGTTTATTAATGAAGGTGATAGGATTTCAAAAGGAGAGAATTGTTTTGTTTTAGGTGCCAATAATGTAGATAATAATCAAAGAAGCTTAGGATTTGTTGGACTCAACTCTACTATAATTAATGCATTATCTAATAAATGTTGGCGTCCATCAAGTTATAATGATGGAGACAAAGAAAAGAAATTTCCTTATCATCATACTATAATATATGATACAACTGGGGAACGAATCTTAATTCTTGATATCAATCTTTCAAAGCCCTATTCTCTGTCTCATGATTATAGTGTTAACGAAACGATGCCAGTAGTTATACCAATTAAAATAATTGAAATAACTTAAACACTATGCAAAAGAATGAAAAAAATAATTTACTTGATTTCTTAGGGCAAGAGAAACCTGTTAATCAATACAAACAGTTTTTTAAAATGCATCTAATTAATCTTAGTAATAGACAAGAAATATTAACTAAACTAGTTCATTTATGTAATGAAGTCCGAAAAACTGAACCAAAATTTGTGTTTAGTCCTGACCCTGAAAGACACAAATTGGAAGTTAAAATTGATAGTTTTCTCAAAGAAAACTTTGATGATGAAATTATAAAGTTATTCAATAAAGAAATCCCCACTCTCAAACCAAATAGAAAAGATAATGAATTTGAAGACTCATTTTTATTAGGATTATTAGCAGCAATGTCTGATTCTTTTGAACAACTTAATGAGAAATATAAAAAAGAATGGAACTATAAAACAAATTTCTTAAATTTTCTTTATGATTGTTTATACCACTATGGTTTGCACCCAAATATATTAATAAGGGATGCTGAAATCAATAAATCATTTAATTTAATTATCTACCATAATTATAGAAGTGATACTAAACTTCTAGATTTTAAAATTTTGATGACTTATGAAGAATTTGATAAAAGTTTTATCAGTCAATATGTAAAACAAAAGCCAATAAAAATGGGTGGTAAATTAATTCCTTTTGAAAATATACATGAAGTAAAAATCACAACTAGCTTATTAAAAGAAGATGAAATAGAGTTATTTGCTTTAAAAAATCGATTTTGTTGGACAGAGAATAAAAAAGATTATCTCTCATTTATTAATTGTTCTAAGGATGAAACAGAAACATATCATCCTAATCCATTTGATGAAACAACACACAATACTGAATTAAATAAATTTCTTATTGAGGAAATAAAACACTATCTAATATCTTATCCTAAATCATTTAAATTATACATGAGTGCCTTAAGTAAATTTAATCAAGGTAATCTTGAAAGAAATGTATTGGATGATTTAAGACTATCGCTTGAATTATTATTAAGGGAAATATTGAACAATAAAAAATCTTTGGAAAATCAATTATCAGAAGTTGGAAATTATCAAAATAAAAGAGGGGCTACTCGAGAGGCGACTAATATGTTTCACAAGTTGATAGAGTATTACACTAAATACCATAATAGTTATATTAAACACGATGATTTAGTTCAGAAAAATGAAGTTGAGTTTGTTTTTGATTTAACAGGAACATTTATTAAATACTTGATTAAAGAATAGATTGTTAAATCACAACCGACTAATTAAGATTAGAGAAAAATGTATTGAAAATTAATACCTTTTTAATTGAAAGTTACTATATCTTACTAGAATAATATTCTTTAAACCAGTCAGGAACAATGTCTTTATCAATTACATCCCAATTCTTAATGTTATCTTTATCCAGTTTAAAATGAGCAAATAATGATTGTTTACCATCGCCATCTTCCGAATTGTCAAAATAAAATGCCTGATAAGCATATTGAGATGCTTCATGAAGTAAATCCATTGAACGATAATACCTATCGGTTATTTTATCTTTAGGGACATCATGACCACCTTGTTTAACTCTTACTTCAACACGGTATTGATTAATGGCAGGTGATTTAGTTGAAATAAAGTATAAATAAACTTTATATCCAGCTCTCACAGCCTCTTTCATAATATCAACTTTGCTAGGATGTGAAAAAACCGTTTCAAAAGAGAATTTTTTTCGCTCTGCTAATAATTTTTTTCTTAACACATGTGCAATTATTTGTGCTAAATGCTCATCTGCCTTTGGTTCTACCAAATGAATTGTATTTTCTGTAAGTTTAAATGACGATTTGAATAGTTTTTCATTAAAACTATTCCCAACTAATCCTGAATCCAAGGCAATCCTTACAAACTCTTCTTCTTGAAGATTTATCTTGTATTTTCTAAAGGAACATTTGCCTTTTCTCAGTTCTTTAGCAATTAAATCAGCATTTACATAAATACCAAAATCTATAGGCACATTATTTACTTTATGGTTTCGTACTTTGTTAATGATGGTGCTTTTCCCAGATCCATTTGGACCGGCAAAAACCCTCATTCTTAATGTTCCGTTAGTCAAGGATTAGTTTTTGATTTTTGTTATTCGCTTCAATTTTTTCAATCTTCTCAACTGTTCCATCTTGGTATTCTTTGACTACCCACCCTTCTCTGGCGACAACAATATAACCCAAAAGTTCCATAGCTTTTTCTGAGGCTTCTTGGAAAGCTTCTGTTGATTTACGTATTAGAATACGTTTAGTGAAATACGACTTATTTTTTTTCGAATCATTCATATTACCCCAAAGTTACGAAAATATGTATATAAATGTTGCAAAAAACTATTATCTCCCCTCCTACTCTCATTCTGAAAATACACTAATCAAATTTGTTTTTCAATCCTATCTATTAAATACGATGCTGAAACACCTAAAGCTTTGGAAATACTAAAAATGGTTGTTAATGATGGTTGTAATTTACCGTTTTCCATTTTGGAAATAAAAGTAACATCCAGATTACTTAATTCAGCTAATTTTTCTTGAGTAAATCCTTTCTCAATTCTCAGACTTTTAAGTGTATTACCAAATGCGATTTTTAATTCCATTGTTTTTGTAAAACACGAAATGTAGTTTACTTAGTAATTTTACACCATAGACTATAGTCATAGTTTTAATAAATTTCCTACCTTTGATTTATAATAACACGGATATGGAAAAACAAATTAAAGTAACCGAACGAGCCATTAATCGTGAAAAAAAGAATACAGATAATTTGCAGAAATTATTAATGAATATAAAAGAAATTATATCAAAAAATCACCCCGATTTTATTTGTAGAACAAATGAAATCAAAGGTCGTTCTTTGGTTCCTAATAATACCTATACATTTTGTTGGTCAGGTGATAACATTCCAAATGAATTCTTAAATACCGAGTTGGAAACCTTTGGGTACATTTGTTTTGGGTTTGAAGGAAAATCTGTTATAGAGGAAATACCTAGAATCTATAATCTCGGATGTTCTTCTTTGATTATAGATAAAATAGACGACGATAAAGTTAATAATTCAGGTGGCTTATATTGTTTAATCAATTTTAACCTCTTACCTAGTGAGTTTATTAATAAAAATGGTTCTGATGAACTAATGAATACTAAATATGATGCTTTTGAGATAGAATTTTACCAGTTAATTAAACCATTCTTAAAAAGTGGTATAGATGTATCTTTGCCAGAAGTTAATTCATTAAGTTTTGACGATTACCTCTCCATTTTTAAATCCATCTTGCTTGATAAAGACAACAAAAACATACTAACACAAACAGGACTATTTGACAACAAATAATTAAGTAATAAAATGAGTACTATAGAGATAAATCCAAATCTAACTATCCTTTATGATAAAGGAACGGATGTTTTTGGAAGCCTAAAAAAATTTACTAAATGGCTTTTAGAAGACAACATTGCATTAGAAAACAAAAAACCAATTGATGTTATTAAAACAGAAGAAGGTTATAAAACAGTAATGACTGAACTGATGCGTATTAAAGAGGCTGCGTTTGTTGATTTGGGAGTACTAAAGTCCGACAAATAAATATTCACACAAAATTGATTTAGAAACATTATTTAGTTTATGAAAATCCAATACGCATCAGACCTTCATCTTGAATTTCCACAAAACAGAAACTGGATTGCTCAATATCCAATCATACCTGTAGGAGATGTTTTAATCCTAAATGGAGACATTACCATTTTAAGAAAAGGCTTTGAAAATGACTCTTTCTTTGATTTTGTTTCTGAGAATTTTAAGCAAACCTACATTATCCCAGGTAATCACGAATTTTATGGAGGTTATGACATGAGAAATGTTTTGGAGTTAAATCTTGATATACGCCACAATGTTAAACTTTTAAATAACCAAACGATTAATTTTGGTTCAACAAAAATTATTTTCACTACTTTGTGGACACACATTAGCAATAGTTTAATTGAGAATTATTTAAACGATTTCCATAAATCCTATTATAAAAACACCCGACTAAATACAAAAAATTACAACCTACTCCACCAAGAATGTGTTGCATTTTTAGAAAAGGAATTAGCGAATAACAACTCCGAAAAAACAATTGTGGTTTCTCATCATATCCCTACTGAAAAAGCCAATGGTTTTGTTGGTGGTGACCCAATAATGGGTCAAGCTTTTGTGGTTAATTTAGAATCTTTATTAGAGAAATACTCCATAGATTATTGGATATATGGTCACTCTCATAGAAATAAAGATTGTGAAGATTTTGGAATACAATTTAAAAGTAACCAGTTGGGATATGTACACTGGGATGAACATAAAGATTTTAATAGAGAAGCCCTAATCGAAATCTAATGTACTTATGAAAACACCGAATAAAAAAAGTTTGTTCGAAATTAAACTTGATGAACTTAAAACTAATAAAGAAAACGTCTATGCTTTGATGCAACAACAAGCATCCGACCCTGAAACCATTGCTTACTATGAGCAACAAGCAAAAGAGTTGGGCGATATTGATATTGAAATTCTAGAAGACTAAATGTTTATAGTTTTAAAGCAATAACCATGAGCTATACCACCATAAAAAATAAAAAGCAATATCAGGAGTATTCCGATAAGGTTATAGAGTTGGCTTCAAAAAAACCTACTAAGGAGATTGAAGATGAAATGGAATTGTTGGAACTCCTTATTGATAACTATGAAAGTAAGATTTACGCTACTGAAACGAAAGACCCTATTGTGTTGTTAAAAAGCTTGATGGAAGTCCATCAGCTTAAGAGTGTTGATTTAGTTAATATTTTAGGAATTCAGCGAAGTGCTGTAAGCCAAATATTATCCTACAAAAAAGGGCTTTCTAAAGATGTTATCCGCAAACTATCTGAACACTTTAAATTATCTCAAGAGGCATTTAATAGAAGCTATGAACTTTTATCACGTTCAAATCAAAGAAATATTTCCAAAAAGAAAAAAGAAACAACTTATTTACTTAGCAACCCTAATAATGCTAAAGCCTTAGAAGAAAGCAAACAAGAGATTGAACAAGGGGAAACCATTCGATACAAACTATTGGAACTAAAGAAAAAGATTGGTAACAAGGGATTAGTAAAAAAATACCTGGTTAAATCAACCTTTTGGGATGCCGAATTTGAGAGTTTAGATCTTGAAAAAGATAAAGGCTATATTATTTCAAGAATTGCTGAAAGAGGAACAGATATTGAAGTGAATTTTATCATATCTTATTATCCAAAAGAAGATGTTCTTTTTGTCGTAAACAACTCTCCTGAAATAACACCAAAAACAAAAAATTACTTCAATACCATTGTTTACGAAAGCTGCTGACTATTTAAAGTTTATATCAGTAACTTCGCTGCTCAATTAAATGAGTAGAATTTTAGCCATATCAGACATTCACGGTTGCGGAAAAACATTTATAAAACTGCTACAACAAATCAAATTCAACAAAACAGACAAACTTTATTTGCTTGGCGATTTTGTTGATAGAGGAACAAACACCAAACTATTAATCGACCACATTTTAAAATTTAAGGCAGAGGGACATTTAATTGAAAAATTAATGGGAAACCATGAGGAATTGATGTTAAACAGTGTTAACTCCAATTCAGACCATGAAAGATGGTTGAGAAATGGTGGAAAAGAAACGCTTAAAAGTTTTGGAGTAACCAACTACAACGAATTGGAGCAGCAATACAAGTTGTTCTTTAAATCCATGCTGCTTAAAGCTGAAGTGGATAATTATATCTTTGTTCATGCAGGAATAAACAACCTTCAGTTTAAAGACCCGTTTTTACCAAGTGTGGTTTTGTGGACCAGGAATTGGTATGAGTTTTTGGATTACAAATGGTTAGGAAACCGTTATGTAATTCACGGTCATACGGCACAAACACAACTCGATATTGAAATTCAGTTTCACAACTTTGAAGAAAAAAGGGTGCTTAATATTGATGCAGGTTGTTGTTACACCAAAACTTATTTGTTAAAATCAGAAAGTCAGAACACTAAACCAGAATTAGGAAAACTTTGTTGTGTCGATTTAACTAACCGAAAAATATATTTTGAAGATAACTGCGAACTTTAGCTCAATTGGAATATGTTTCTGGCGAAAAAAGCTTTTTTAATCCTGATTTGCTACTAGTTATAGGGTAGAGATATAAAAAACTTCTTATTTACCAAAACCATTATCTTTAAATGGATTAGGTTTGTTTTTCATAACTTGATAATGTTTCTGTTCATTAGTTTTATTCCCCATCACTATATCCTTCATATCCTTTTGAATCTTCTTAATCTCATCTTCAGCTTCTAGCTTTGTAATCTCATTCAGACTTACCATAACCTTTAATTCATTTATTTTATCAGTGTATGGTGCTAATAAGTGACTGGTATATTTCATATAACTCTTTTTTCTCTCCGAAACAGGCACCCCTCTTTTCAATACAATCGGCACATCAGCATTGTTTCCATAACTTTCAACCTTTAAACGTATATATTCATTATAATCCGTTTGCAGTTTTTCTAAATCTTTTTTTAAACACCTAACATTTCTACGTTTAATTACATTAACCCCTTCTCCATTTTGGTTTTTCCACTTTTGTTCTTTTCTGATGATTTCACCCATCACAATAATATGCATGTGGGGATTGTTTTCGTCATTATGTATTACTTTAGAAACGATATTATGTTCTCCATGTTTCTCTTCTATAAACTTTGAGGCGAAAATCAGGAAAGAATCACTATAGTAGTAATAATCATAAAATTCCTTTCTTCTCTCACCCACTAAACCTATAATATATTCAGCTCCAATATTTGCATTAGTTGTTTCTTTCAATTCTTCTTTTTCACCAACTTCATCAAAAATCTGAAGTAGTGTTTTATTTTCTAAATCTGAATATTTATTCAATTCCATCTTATCTGAATTAATATTTGCTGGAATATTATTTTCAGCATATTCTCGATAATTATGCTCTTGTATTTTCCCCATATCACTTCTTGATATGGGTCTAAATCTAATCAATCCTGTTACACTCATATATATAATTTTTAACCTCGTAGAGCTCGTTCACAAATAGGCAGAATCTTGAAAAGTTCGCCTTTTGTTAACGAGTTACCATAACAAAAGGCAAAAATAATTTTATCTCTTTTAAAATTACCTTTTTTTCCTATAGCCTTTCTGCTATGAAAAAAAGAAATTAACGCCGTATTTTTTAAAGACAATTTTTGCATCACATCGACACACCCCTACTCCTACTTTTAATATACGATTCTTGAATTTTAGAATCTATTTTAATTATTCTTTCAGTTGAAATTTTTAATTCTTCAGCATATTTTCTCCAGCCCCCTACCCCATTTTTTACTTCTAATAAAATTGTTAGGCTGTTTTTAATTCCAACTTTTTTTGCAAGTGTTTGAAGATCGTCAACCGAAATATCTTTTGATTTTCCATTTATTGTCATTTGATGACTATTAACCATCCGACTGCTTGCATTATAAGAATACGCTAAATCATAAGCTGGACTTAACCGCCATTCTCCGTTTTTATTCATTAAAAAACTGATGTTCTTGGTATGGTCGTCATTATTACAAGAAAAAACATTAAAAGCAGCTCGTCTAAATAATTGTTCTTTATCATGATAAGTTAGGTTTAACCCATTCATTATACGAAAAGCATCTTCATAACTATATGTTCTAGGATTATTATAATCCATGTGAGCCAGTCCACAGAGCGTTTGCATATGAAGTTTTTCGTTTCCAACACGGTCAAATCTTTTAGTCATAAAATGAAATCTTCCGTTTTCTTCTAATAACTTACAGTTGGTCATTTCTATTCTTGCATCTTTAGCCATTTTATGATAGCAAAATTCTATTTTACCATATTCCTCTGGGTCTCCCAATGCTTTATTAGTTACACCATCAAATTTTAACAACCAATGACTAAATCCTTCGGGTGCATCAACTTGACCTGAACGAACTTCATTGGTATCTTCATTCAAGGCAATAACCGCTTTTGCCCTCGCTCCTCCTGCCGACGAAGAAACACTTACGATACTTTCTATTTCCTCAATTGTGCTTTTGAAATTTTTCCTGTGATTGATAACATCTGATGCCACTTTAACTAATTCAGCAATATCTAATGATATGGATTGATTCATTTTGTTTGGAGTAATAACAGGTTCAAATTCTAAAGCTCCCATCCCCCTACTCCCAATATACGCTAACTTCTGAATCGCATTAATCTCTCTTACCCCATTCGCTTCTGCCCACTGGTTTAATACACTGTCACCCCATTTATCGGGCAAAGAATCAGCCAACATTCCAGGTAGTCCTTTAAAAGTATCTTCGCTTAATGAATTGAATTGATATACTTCAGGAGTTAATGGCATATATATTGGAGCTGGGCAAATACCTTTTTTGATAAATGAATCTTCATATTGAAAAGCACAATTGTTGTTTTCATCAATAGAACACAGTCCTACAATATTTCCCCATAATTTAACCTTTACTACCATTACCGAGCTCTTTTACGTTTTTTTAATGTTTCTTTTAAAACTTCTCTTGGAGATTTAACCACGGTAGGAATAAGGAGTTCAATATTATCCAATATCTTTAATCCCCTCATGATTTCTATTAATGATACCATAGAAGATGGCGACCCATTTTCAATATCACTAATTCTGGACCTGCTCACTCCCGTAATCTCTGACAGTTGTTTTTGTGAAATGTTTTTACTTACTCGGTATTCTTGAAGCTTCTTTCCAATCAGCTCCAGAATTTCATTGTTGTTATAAAAATCGAATTTCATGTAACAAATATACGACATTATATTAAAATATGGTAGTTATTGTCGTATATTTAAGTAAATACTCATTTTGTAAAAATTCTATAGAATAAATATTTGGACATGTGTCAATTACAAAAGAAGATAATAAATACAATAGATTCTGATAATATTACATTGAATTGATAGTAATAATTCTTTTTCAGATTTCATTTATTCAAAATAAGTAGTTTTACATATTAAAGTTCTACTATATTAATTGCATTTTTGTATTTTAGTACAAAAAAATGGGTATACAATCAAATGAATATATTAGTGGATTATCTCAGCTTGAGATGCTCAATGCTGATAGGAGTTCTTTTGGATTAGTCCATACTTCAGAAATTGAAAATTCAAACATAAATTACTATCAACGATTATCACTTGAAAAAGCAAAAAAAGTTGGTGCCAATGCTATATATTTTAGAAATTTCCCTGATTCGAATAGACCCTCTAAACCACAACTATATATCTTTGATTTTACTTCTAAAGAGCAAGATGTAGTAGAAATTCATAAAAATGTTTGGAGCAGCACAGAAGTTCGTCTATACCTCGTAATCACTAAATCTGAAATAAAATTTTTTAATTCATCTAAACCTGTAGAGCAAACCAAAAGTGGAACTTTGCAAGTTTTTCCTTTTGAAACACTAAAAATTGCAGGTGAAGCAATTAAAAAGTATAAAGAATATTCAGCAAAAAAATTTGACAATGGTTCTTTTTGGGAAGAAACCAAATATGATTTTGGGTATAGTGAAACTGCTTATGAAAAACTTATTTCTCAACTCAAAGTTACAAGAAATCAGTTTCTTGGAATAATAAAACTAGACAGAGAAATTGCAAGCAAACTTTTAGTTTTAGGAATTTTAGTGAAATACCTAGAAGAAAGAGTAGATATAGATGAAGATGGAAATGAAACAAGAGTTTTTGCTTCTGATTTTTTCAATCAAGAAAAATTCGGGTACACTACTGATTTTACAGAAACGATACGAAAAGGAAATCAATTTACGCTAAATCTATTTGAATATCTTAGTAATCATTTTAATGGAAAAATATTTTATTTGTCAGAAGATTATAAAGAACAAATAAAAGACAAAGACTTATCGCCATTAGCTGATTTTTTATCCGGTGTATTAGATAACAATCAATTTGTTTTTTGGAGATTATATTCCTTCAATTATCTACCTATTGAGTTAATCAGTAGTATTTATGAAATGTTCTTAGAAGCTGATAACAATACAGGTGTTGCTTACACTCCTTCTTACTTGGTTAGTTTTATGATTGATGAGTGTATGCCTATCAATCAACCAAAAGAGAATTTTAAGATATTAGATCCAGCTTGTGGCTCTGGAATTTTTTTAGTTTCAGCCTATAAGAGAATCATTGATTGGTGGAGAGTTTCAACTTATGAAAAAACCGGAAACTGGATTCAACCTGGAAAAGAAAACTTAAATGAACTGAAAAGGCTACTAAAGGAAAGTATCTATGGAATTGACATTGCCAAAGAAGCAGTTGATTTAGCTATTTTCAGCTTAAGTTTAACTCTGTGCGATATATTATCACCAAAAGTTATTTGGGAAAATCTGCGATTTGATAATTTAAGTGACAATGTGGTAGATTCAGATTTTTTTGATTGGTATCCTGAAAATACAGATAAAAAATTTGATTTAGTTATTGGGAATCCTCCTTTCATCGAATATGGACTAAGAGAAACTAAAATTAATAGTTTAATCTCGACTTTGAATTTCAAAGAACAAGTTCCCAACAATCAAAGTGCCTTATTATTTACCATACTTGGAATGAATCTTATAAAAAAAGAGAAAGGATTACTTTCTTTTATTTTACCTTCTGGTCCATTATTGTATAATAATTCTCAAAAGCCTATAAGCTTTAGAAAATGGCTATTCGCTGAATATAACATTCCTCAAATTATAGATTTCACATACTTAAGTAATACACTTTTTAAAAACAAAGGAAACGAGAAAAATGTAGCTGTTTCTGCTTTTTTCCTAGAGAACAAAGTGCCAGATAAAAATCCTATTTATCATATTACGGTTAAAAAATTAAAGACAGCTAAAGAGCGTCAGTATTTTGAAATCGATCATTATGATTTTCACAAAGTAACTAAAACAGATGCTTTAGAAAGCCCTTTCATTTGGAAATCCAATTTATTAGGCGGTGGACGATTAGTCTCTTTTATTAATCGATTAAGTAACTTTCAAACATTAGAAAATTTTCTTGAATTAAGAAAAGATAGAGGATGGGTTTATGGAGACGGAATTATTGAAGGAAAAAAGTTAGATACAGAAATAACTCAAAAAGATTTAGAAGAGAAAATTTATAAAACAGCTGATTTTCTAACAAATAAAGAAATATTTGATCCTTCTGATTTTGATGAGGAAGGAATTCACAGAAAATATATATGTGAAAGAAAATATTTTCAAAGAAGTAGAAATACAAAATTAGAAATCTTTAAAAAACCTCATTTACTATTAAAAAAGAATATAGGAAATGAATCTATTCCTTGTGTTTTATTGGATTACGATATTGTTTTTAAAAATGAAGTAATAGGTATACATGCACCATCAGACGAAATAGATAAATTAGAAAAGGTTTTTTTACGCGTTAAAAACAATTCCATTTATAGATTTTATATTTTAGTAACTAGTGCAAGAAGTGGTGTAAGTCGCTCAACAAAAACAACATTACAGAAAGATATTTTAGGTATCCCTTTTCCAGAAGATGAAAAAGATATTGAGTTGACTAAATTTGATGAAATTCTAGTTAAAGATACTTTAGAGTATGGTTTAGAATTTTTAGGAAAAGATACTAATGTAAAAGTATTAAAAGAGAGTACCGAAAGGGAACTAATTAGTTTTGGAGAAATATTTTGTAAAGTTTTAAATTCATTATTTCAGACTGAAACAAAAAAATACGCTCAAAAAAGCATTTACCAAACGGAATCTTTTATTTGTTCTATTTTCGAGTATGGCAATAAAAACAACACTGTTTCCAAATCGCTGAAAACTGAAATTGAGATTGAAAATCATATTGCTGAACTTGTTTATAATAAAATAGGGACTAGTTATAGAATAAATAGAGTTGTCAAAATTTATGATGGAGATTTAATTTATTTGATTAAACCTAAAGAGTTAAGGTATTGGCTTCAATCTATAGCTTTAAGAGATGCTGATGAAACCATTGTTGACCTTTATAATGCAGGATACTAATGCTAAAGGACGATCACAACCCAATATCTAATGTTCCTAATCCTTCAATAAAGAAAGGTACAATTAAAGAAAAGCTACTTATTTTTCTGGAAGAAACATTATTTAAATTTCAAGAGCATTTTAAAGGTAAAGTAAATGAATCTGAAGAGAATCTTAACGAACAACTTGGAAAAACACTAACTTATTTTTCCAAAAATGAAGCTTTTATTTTTCAAGCAGAAACTAAACAAAAGCAAGGAAAAGGAATTGATAGGCGAGTTGATATAGGTGTGTTTAGGCATTTCTCTGACCCAAACCCTTTCTTCACTATTGAGGCAAAAAGGTTGTCAACTTCAATTCCAAATAATAGAGAGAAAGAATATGTCCTAGGCAGTGACCCTACCAAATATACAGGCGGTATAGAAAGATTTAAACATAATATTCATGGTGTAAACTTGGAACATAGTGCTTTAATTGGGTATATTCAAAATGAAAATGGAAATCACTGGTTCAATACTGTTAACAGTTGGATTCAAGAACTAATTGATAATAAAGTCAATTCTCCTTTAAAATGGTTTTCAAATGATTTATTAATTAACACTTGCGGTTTTCAAGATTTTAGATATGCAAAATTCATTTCAGAAAATGTAAAAGTCGACAAAACTAAAATTAACTTAAATCATTATTTTGTCAATTTGTGTATATAAAAAAAACGAAATGCTAACGCTATGTAAAAATATAGCTCCACAAGGCTGTCATATAATGCAAAGCTAATTTCCATTTACAAATAATTGAGTTTCTTCTCACCTACTTGATTTCTAGAATCTAATTAAATCTTTATGAAATATTTAAAGACTCTAGATAATTTTTCAATCCTCCTACCCTATTAAGATAAAAATATAATTTTATTAAAATCTATTTATATAGATCTATAGACGTATAGTTAAATATTTTTAAGAATTAAGCCCTTTACATTTAGAATCACACTTCCTTATTTATATTAATATAGGTCTATAGTATCATATTTCTATATTAATTTAGTTAAATTAATTATATTGATTTTTTCTAGTCTTAAATTTTAAATATATAGTACTATATTTTCATTTTATCATAGGTCTATAGTTATATAGAATATAAATAGCATAGTAAATAAAGGCATTATGTAAATTATTAAGGTTCGTTGATAATGATAAATATTATCATATATTTCTTTATGTCTATAGGTCTATTTTATAATATTTTCATATAACTAGTGTAATATTGTTAAATATATCTATATTTGAATCCGATTTAATCATTAAACCGTTAATTAACTATGGCTATAAAAATTGCAATTGCTTGTACGAAAGGGGGAGTATCAAAAACAACTACAACATTTGAATTAGCATCTGCTCTAGCACGAAAAAAGAAAAAGGTACTGCTGTTTGACTTAGATCCTCAAGGAGATTGTTCAACCTGGGCAGATGTAAAATCTGATGAAATCTCCATATTTAATTCACTTACAGAAAAAGATACATCACCGCCAATTTCGCATATTAATGCGTTTTTAGACATTATTCCTTCAAGTTCAAGGTTAGAGTCGTTTGAGAGTTTTAATGTTACTGGAAAGGAGGTAAGGTTGAAAAAAATAGTGGATAGACTGGAAGATAAGTATGACTTTATTGTTTACGATACTCAGCCAGCCATAAGTTTTTTAGTGGGAAACGCTTTAGTGGCAAGCGACTATGTGATAACACCGTTAACCTGCGATGAATTTTCGGTTAAAGGAATAACAAAAATTATTGAGTTGATAGATGATGTTCAGGATGTTTACAACAAAAATTTAAAGCTGGGTGGAATCTTAATTACCAATTTTCATAAGGGGATGACTATGCACAGAGAAGCATTAGACTTTTACAAATCATCAGATGCTTTTAAAGATAAATTATTTAAAACCGTTATACGTCAGACACAAAAAATCAAGACGGCAGTTGTTAAGCGAATGTCGATTTATGATTTAGATAAAACTTCTCATGCTGCAGTTGATTATCAAAAGTTAGCTGAAGAGATTATTAAAAAATTCAAATAAGTAGTTATGAGCTTTAAAGATGCATTAAATAAAAGTGCTGAAGCACAAAAAAAACTGGAAGACGATAGTAAAAGAAAGACTGTTTTAGGTTCAACACCAGTCATTTCATCAAAGGAAAGTGATGTTAGTGAAGAAACAGAAACACCGCCAGTAGTTGAAATCGCTAGTAATATCGTTAAACAAGAAAAAGCAAACATAAAGCAATTTGAGGGTTCATTACCCGAATATCTAACTGAGGATGAATTAAGGGATATGTCAAACCGAAAAACTTATCAGACTTACCCAACTATCCATAAAATGGTAAAATTGGCTTGTAATAAGACGGGGAAAGATTTGATTACTTATGTAAATGAAGCTATACTTGAGCAATTAAAGAAAGATGACATCATCAGTCTCTATGAAATTGTGCATGGAAAACTAAAGTAATTACATTAATGAAACTACTGTTTATGGTTATTCCAGCTAGTATTTTCTTTTTAATGTAGGAAAACCTCATAGTTCTACTTTTTTCGCGGAACTTTTTTGAAAACAAATTTGCCTTTGCTCTTCTTTTGTTCTTTGTTTTTCCTGAAAAAAAAATTGCATTTTGTTTTTTCTATTACCTTTTAAAAAGAGGGAGGAATAATTTGATACTACATCATTGTTTGTTATTTTATATTAACAGTTTATTTTATATATTTATATTCTTTATATGTTTAAGAACGCTGGAGATAAGTGTTTATAAGCGTTACAGCTCTTATATATGAGTAAAAACAAGGTTTAAAGGGTGTATTTCCAACTTTAATATGAGTATTTGCAATATTAAAATGGAGGTAAAACAACTTATCTAATGAGAGCATTTCCTATAGATAGATGGTGTATTTGCTATATAGCATGGAGTAAAAACAAGAGTCGGAGAGGTTAACCAACCTAAATATGAGTATTTCCTACGTTAATATGAGGTTAATAAATATTAATATGAGTAAATACATTAAACTATGAGGTTTTCCTACTCAATTATGAGTATTTACTACTTAACTATGAAAATTCCTTTACACCACTGATTTTGCACTATAATTATGCCCGATTAGGAATGTAAATAAATTACTTTTTAACACTGATTTGTTTATAGTCGATTTGTTAATAATCAAACTACTATGAGTATTTCCTACATTAATATGAGGGTAATAAATATTAATAAGAGTATTTCCTATATTAATAAGAGTATTTCCAACCCAAAAATGAGGATTTACAATGTTAAAACAAAAAATGTTATAATTTTCAATCAAACACCAATAAAATCAATAGTATGGAGTGATTATTTGAAATTAAGGTCTATCCATAATTTAAATATTCAATCATGGAAAATATTACAAAGTATTTTTCCATGATAATGATAAGTTCTTATCTTTGAAGTATCAATATAAAAGATAGACTGATGCAAGATACTAAACCAGAAATCGTACGTAAAGGTAATTTATTAATTGCTTCAAAACTTAATTTAACTCGTAATGAGTCTAGAGTTTTAGAGTTGGTATTCGCTCAAATAAACCCTTTTGAAGATGTATCATTTCAAAAACAATATAGAGTTGAAGTTGTTGATTTGGTAAAAATTAAGAAGAATAACAAAGTGTACATGGAGTTAGAAGATATCGCTAATGGTCTAACTTCAAAGAATATTCACTTGAGACAAGAAGACGGAAGTTTTGAATTCTTGACGATTACCAATATGGTGAAGTACGATGCCGACGAAGGAGCGATATTCGTTGAGCTGAATAACAACTTGTTGACTTATCTTTTGAAATCGCCCAAGCAAATTGAATCCGAAAAAAAACAACTGGAATTAAAAGAAAAGAAAGACCGAATAGATGCTTTAAAAACAGAAAAGGCAGGTTGGGCATATACTTCATACCAATTAAAATACCATTTAATACTTCAATCCAATCATGCTTTACGTTTTTATGAACTACTGAAGCAATATGAATCCATCGGAAAAAGAGTTTTGTATGTGGAGGAAATAAAAATTTTATTAGAAATAGAAACAAGGTACAATGCGTACGCCGATTTTAAACGAAATGTTATATTAATTGCCCAGAAAGAGCTGAAAAGTAAAACCGATATTTGTTTTGATTTTGAAGAAATAAAGAAAAGAAGACGTGTTTATGCCATTCGGTTTACCATTTATAAAAATAATAGGGTAGAGGAGGGGCTTAGTAATAAATCTAAATCTGAACCAAAAGTTGAAAGCTCACAAGAATTTCTAAATAGCAATTTCGATGATACTATTGCCGAGTTAAAAAAGCTAAAAAAACCATCTGATGAAGAAATAACAGACCAAAAGGCTCTTCAATTAATTAACCGTTTTGGTGAGGAACATATAAGAAAATGTATTTCTTTATTGCAAATGGAAGATAAATCGACTAAGAATAACTTTGTTGGATTTGTGATTAAAGCAATAGAAAACAATTGGCTGGATGACAAAATATTAGAAATAGGGCGTAAGGAAAAAAAAATAGAAAAGAATAAAGAGAAGAAACAAGAAGAAGAACGCCAAAAAAGAGAAGAAGAATACATTGATAACTTATTTGGTAAATATTGGGAAAACCAGTTAGAATTGCTATTAGCTTCTGTAAATATTGATACAGAAGTTAGCAACTACCTAGAAACCAAAGAAAATTTGAGAGAATATCGGGAGTTAAAGATAGATTTAGAAAATAGAAACATCTACTCCATGAATTGGTCATTATTTATAGGTTGGTTGCAGGAACAAAATCCTCAGGTAAAATTTCTTACAAAAGCGGAATTTAAAAACAGATACTATACCAATAAGAATCTAAAACCAGTAGATAAGATAGTGGTAAACAAAAAGAATGATTTACCATTATTTTCACAAGATGAATTGGTTGGCAGGATTGTAAAAAAAGATACAGTAGAGGATACTTCAAAAAGAAAAGCAACAAAGATTCCTATTTCTGATATTCAAGAACTAGCAAAGGAGTTGAATTGTTCTGTTGAAGAGGTGATAGCTAAAAATGGATACAATATTGAAGGAGATTTTGCTGTAAAATATGATATCTAAATAAGTGTATTTTATTACCATTATATTTCTACTTCTTACTTCATTTGCTTTTCAAAACTATGTTTATAGAGGTCATTATATGAATACTAAAAAGCATGAATATTTTCAAAGGACAAAACCTTATAGACTTTACTGAATACTTCAAAACAAACGAAGATTTCTTAATTTTTCCAAAACTGAAAAATATTTTGTAAAATACAATTTATATAGTTACAGTTGAAATAAAAAATCAATGAAAGAAGGTTTAAAATTAGCCAATCAAGTGTGTTTTTCACCCGACCCGACCTGCCGACACAGAATTTAAAAAAAACCAATGATTTGTTAAACCCTGACAGCTTTCGCAACCTACTCCTTATTTCCGACAACCATTTTTCGGTGTTGCAATCCCCAGGATATCATGGCATCTAAAACCGTATTGAGGTGGTTTCCCGATTTTGTCAGTTTATACTCAACCGTAACAGGTATGGTATTATAAACCGTACGGGTTATAATGCCGTTTGCTTCCAAGTCTTTTAACTCTTTGGAAAGCATACGAGGTGTAATCTTAGGAATTTCTCGTTCTAGTTCCTTAAAGCGTTTTTTGTCATAAAGCAAAGAACCTATAATGGGCAGTTTCCATTTTCCGTTTAACACATTCATAGTATCATTTATGGCTAATACAAATTCCCCAGAACAATTTTTTATTTTTTTTAATTGTGATATTTTACTCATTCTATCTATTGTTTGTTTATGCTATACTATAGTATATTGCTATACTTTAATATAGTAGTTACTAAAGTATAGCAAAGTTAAGTATATTTGTACCATTAAAAAAATAAATCACTAAAAAACTAAAATGAATTATGAGTAAAATGTTTATTACAGGAGCAACAGGTCAATTAGGAAAGTCAACTATTAACTTTCTGCTGCAAAAAGGAGTTGCAGCAAATCAAATTTCGGTTTTGGCAAGAGATGAGATTAAGTCAGCAGAACTAAAATCTAAAGGTATTGATGTAAAAATTGGAAATTATGATGATTTGGACTCACTACGTTCTGCAATGCAAGGTATAGAAACCATGCTTCTAATTTCTTCTAGCGAAATGACCAAAAGCAGAGCAGTGCAGCACATTAATGCAATTAAAGCAGCAAAAGAAAATGGTGTGAAGCATATCATCTATACTGGTTTTATGAGAACCCATGAAGACCCAACATCTCCGCTTTGGTTTATAGCCGAAGATCATGTGAAAACAGAAAAATACCTTAAAGAATCCGGTATTAACTATACTATTTTTGCAAACGGTTTTTATATGGATATGTTGATGGATTATGTGGGGGAACAGATATTAGAAAGCAAAACCATTTTTGTTCCTGCAGGTGATGGAAAAATAAATTTTGTACTGCGTAATGAAGTTGCTGAGGCACTTGCTAACGTGCTAACTACAAACGGTCACGAAAATAAAACGTACAACATCGGTATCGAACAACCAGTATCGTTTGGGGAAATTGCGAAGTACATTTCTAAAATTACCGGAGTTGCTATCAATTATGTTACACCCGAACCAGAAGCTTATCAACAAACCCTAATGCAACATGGTGTGCCAGAGGATTACGCACGTATGTTTACAGCATTTGCAGTTGCTTTTGCTGCCGATACTATGAATGTTCCTACAACTGAATTAACTCAACTACTCGGTCGTAAACCAACTTCAGTTCAAGAATTTCTTTTGAAAAAATTTAAAAAAATAAAAAATGGAAAATAAAAATAAAGTATTACACATTACAGTTTGGATTTTACAAATATTTATGGGGCTAATGTTTCTTATGGTGGGAGGAATGAAAGCATTTTCGCCTTTAGAAAGCTTGCCACCAGAAATGGCATGGGCACTAGAAAATCCAAACTTAGTTCGGTTTGTGGGTATATCTCAGTTGTTAGGTGCTATTGGTTTGATTGTTCCTTCATTGCTTCGGATTAAACCATTTTTAACCCCACTTGCAGCATTAGGGTTTGCCACTATTATGATTCTTGCTATAGGATTTCATGCCATGCGTAGCGAAATGGAAGCAATACCTACAAACATTGTATTGCTTCTTGTATTTGCTTTTATTGCTTGGGCAAGATGGAAAAAAGTACCTATACAAGCTAAATAATTAACACATTAGCTCCTAAGGGTTATCACTAAACTTATTTTAGGAAATATTATTTTATCGACTAATGGATACTAAAAGTATCTATAAAACTACTTTCATCACAAACTAATAAGCTTGATGCGATTCTTTGGAAAAAATAAAATAAATTAAATATCTTTTTTAATGGAAAGAAGAAAATTTATAAAAAATACATTAGCAACAATATTAGCTATGGCTACATTAAACGAACTAAAGGCATTTACGGATGCTTTACCCACACAAAGTAAAAAAATGCCGGTGCTGTTTACCTCTCACGGAAATCCTATGGATATTCCTGTTTCAAGAAGTGACAGGGAATTTTGGCAAAAGCTTTATGATTTAGGAATTAATCTTCAAAAAAATTATGAAGTAAAAGCTGCATTGGTTGTATCAGCACATTGGTGTACTAAAGGCACATTCGTAAATGTTTCTCCTGATCAAAAACAGATTTACGACTACTATGGTTTTCCCGAAGAATACTACAAAGTGTATTACAATGCCAAAGGTTCGCCCGAAATTGCTCACGAAGTAAAGAAAATTGTTCCTTCCGTTTCCGAAACAACCGATTGGGGATTAGACCACGGTGCGTGGCCCATGCTGATGCACTTATTTCCAGATGCCAATATCCCAGTTTTCCAGCTAAGTATTGACTATTACGCCAAACCCGAATACCATTATGAGTTGGGCAAACAACTAAAATCATTGCGAAACAAAGGGGTGTTAATAATTGGTAGCGGTGCACTCATCCATAACTTGCCATTGGCAATGCAAAAAATGCGTACAAACAATACTACTCCTTATGGCTGGGAGGCAGAATACGATGCTTGGCTCAAACAACAGATTGATTCCCGAAACTTTGCCAATCTCATTAATTACCAAAACAGTCATAAGTTAGGAAAATTAGCCGCACCTACGCCCGATCACTACGTGCCTGTACTTTACAGTTTAGGACTTATGGATAAGACTGATGAAATCAAGTATTTTTTCGAAGGTGAGCCAAACATTCCGGCTTTTAGTGAGCGGAGTTTTATTATTGAATCCTGAAAAGAAAATGTATTGTTATTCTGATAATATCCTTGTTTTTAACTAATTATTGACAAAAAAATAAAAAAAATGGAAACAACAACTAGTGTAAATACTAAAATGAAAGTAGAAATTTGGAGCGATGTAATGTGTCCCTTCTGTTATATCGGTAAACGAAAATTTGAATCCGCATTATCACAATTTGAGCATAAAGAAAAAGTTGAAATTGTTTGGCACAGTTTTCAACTCGCCCCTGAATTGAAAACCCAACCTGATAAAAATATACATCAGTTTTTGGCCGAACACAAAGGAATGAGCGTTGAGCAAGCCAAAGGAATGAATGACCAAGTAACCCAAATGGCAAAGCAGGTAGGTTTAGTCTATAATTTTGATACATCCATTGTGGCAAATTCGTTTAATGCCCATCGATTTACCCATTTTGCCAAGCAATACGGAAAACAAAATGAAGCGGAAGAACTGCTTTTTCGCTCCTATTTTACTGATGGAAAAAATATAGATGATTATCCAACCCTTATTCAATTAGGTGAAGAAGCAGATTTGGATACCGAATCTCTAAAAACAGCTTTGGAAAACGGAAGTTATGCTAACGAAGTGCAAAAGGATATTTATGAAGCACAACAAGTAGGTGTGCGTGGTGTGCCTTTTTTTATTTTCAACAGAAAATATGCGGTATCAGGAGCACAGGAAAGCAAGGCATTTTTGGAAACCTTACGCAAATCATTTAAAGCGTGGGAAAAGGAAATCCTGAAGTAAAATTGGAAGTGACAGAAGGAAAAGTATGCACACCCGACAACAAATGTGACTAACATCATCGCAAAGGTTCAAGCATATACGCAATAGATAATTTATAAACTTAAAAATAAACATAGAGAATATTCACAAATAATAAAAACAAATAGATTATGGAAACATTCAAACAAAAAGTATTGCGTTTTCTTTATCCGTTTATTCGCAAAGCAGGTAATAATGGTAAATTCAGCAAAGTGATAAGTAATGATGATAAAAATTCTGCTAAAATTTCTTTCTATGAACAAAAGGCAACATTGAGCAATGGAAAACCAATTGACTTTTCTATTTATAAAGGGAAAAAAGTTTTGATTGTGAATACAGCTTCAAATTGCGGTTACACCGGACAGTATGCCGAATTACAAGAACTGCATGAAAAAATGAGCGACAGATTGGCTATAATTGCTTTTCCTGCCAACGATTTTAAAGAACAGGAAAAAAGTAATGACAATGAAATTTCACAATTTTGCCAAGTGAATTACGGTGTAACATTTCCGATAGCAAAAAAAGGAGTTGTATTAAAAAAAGAGGAGCAACAACCTGTTTTTAAATGGCTCACAGATAGTAAAGCAAATGGTTGGAACAACCATGAACCCGATTGGAATTTTAGTAAATATGTAATTGATGAAAAAGGAAATCTCACCTCCTATTTCGGTCCTTCAATTTCGCCTTTAGATAATGACTTTTTAAAAGCAGTTGAATAATTCATTAAAACACAACCAATATAATACTAAGCTCAAGTAGAGGTTTCAATCTTTGTAGCAAGTATAGATAATATTAATGTGCTGTTATCATTTTTAAATAAATCTCTAAAATTTTTTATAGAATATACTTTACAAATTTAGTTCTTCAATAAGAGAACTAAATTTGAAAATAAATATATTTTAAGTTTTAATTTATGATAAACTTTCAACTAAATTCTAATAAACTAATAAATTAAATTACTTAAAAGTCAGTATTTTAAATGTTTTTATGAAAGAAAATACACAAAACTTTTTAAGTTATATTAGTTTCTGTAGTTTTGTAGAAAAAAAACTAAAATGATTTTTGAAGACCAAATAATAGAAAAAGCTCAAGATTTATTTTTTAAATATGGAGTGAAAAGTATTACGATAGATGATCTTGCAAAAGAGCTAAGGATTTCTAAAAAAACACTTTATAAATCTTTTAATAACAAACAAGAAATAATAAATATCATCACAATTAAACTAATAAAAGAGCATGAAAATAGTTGTGATAAAATTGAAAAAGAGGCAAATGATGCGATACAAGAACTGTTAATCTATATCCATAACTTTAAGTCAATTTTTCAACAATTTAACTATAAAATCATTTTTGAAATGAAGAAATATTATACCGAATCGTGGGAAATATTTAAAAATTATAAATATGAATTTTTATCAGAAAGGATTAAAAACAATTTAAACAGAGGCATAAAAGAAGGTTTATATAGAAAAAATATCAATAAAGATATTATTGCAAAATTAAGACTTGAACAAATGCAAATAATCTCAAATCCATTATTGTTTTCTTCTACTGATTATAGCACGAAAGAATTGTTCCAAGAATTGTCCTTTCAAATTCTCTATGGAATGTCGACTATAAAAGGACATCGATTAATCAATAAATACTTAGGTGTTGAAGAAGAATAACATCAAACAATTATTTTTTAAATTAAAATGATAAACAAAAAACTCAAAAGAAACACTAAAAGAGTGAAAGTGTGCTTAATGTTAGTTGCCATAACTTTTATTAATACAGAAAGCTTTGCTCAGCAACAGAATTACACTAACCTTGCCTTAAAAGACCTGTTGCAAATAGCGTTGAATACGAACCATGAAATTAAAAAGGCTAAATTAGATGTTGAGAGCGGCAGCTACAGAACAAAAGAAGTATGGGCATCAGCATTGCCCAAAGTAGAGGGATTAGGTGGATTAACTCACAACCCTTTATTACAACAAAGTGCATTACCTGGTGAATTTTTTGGACAACCAGGCACAACCATATTGGTAGCGTTAGGTCAAAAATGGAATACCAACATTGGAGTAAGTGTGTCTCAAGTTTTGCTTAATCAATCTGTATTTGCCGGATTAAAGGCTGCAAAAACTTCTCAGGATCTATATGAGTTGCAATCTTCACTTACCGAAGAGGCGGTTATTGAACATATAACTTCTGCTTTCTATGCTATATTAATCCAACAGAAAAAATTAAGTGTGGTAGATACTACAATCGGTAATACACAAAAAACTTTAAATATAGCTATAACTCAATATGAAAACGGGTTGATAAAAGAAGTGGACGTAAAAAGATTGAAAGTAACGGTTTCTAATCTTAAAAGTCAACGTCAGCAATTACAAAATGAGTTGGATATTTTAACCAATCAATTAAAACTGATTGCAGGAATACCAATAGCAGAAACCCTAACACTTGCAAAAACAGAATCGTTTGAAGAAAAAGCAGCCTTGGCAGACAATGTGAACATTTCTAACAGAACCGAAATGGCAATGTTAGAAACTAAGCAAAAGTTGTTGCAAATAGAATTGCAGGCAACAAAAGCGGGAAGATACCCTACTCTTTCATTAAATGGAAATTATTCCTATCAAGGGTTGAGTGACGAATTTCCTTATACTGCCGGAGATCAAGCAAATTGGTTTGATGTAGCCTCTATTGGTTTAGCCTTAAGAATACCCATATTCAATGGATTTTCCACCAGTTCAAAAATACAACAATCTAAAATTGCTAATCTGAAAATACAGGAAGACATAGCTTTAACCACCAACCAATTGAATTTTGCTGTTACCAATGCAAAAAACCAAATGGAAAACAGCTTAATTACATTAAACATTCAAAAAGAAAATGTGGAATTGGCAAGAGAAGTAGCAGCGAGTATTAAGGTAAATTATAATAATGGGTTGGCGAGTTTAAATGACTTATTATCATCAGAAACATCGCTAACAGAATCAGAAAATAATTATCTAATGGCGATGTTAAATTATAAAATAGCCGAAATAGAATTGATAAAAGCAGCTGGAAATCTTAAAAGTTTAATAAAGTAATTCATCTAACAATAATAAAAATGACAAAAAAATCAAAAAATACACTAATAGTAGCAGTTTCTATTGTTCTGTTTATTACAATCATTGTAGTTGTACTTAACCATAATAAAAAAGTCAATCAAGAAAAAATAGATGTTGTATCACAACCTGTTGGAGCTGTAAATGTCGAAATACATAAAGTGGTAACAAAACAAATTACCATGAATTACAATGCAAACGGAGTATTTCTTGCCAACAAACAACTCGATTTTTCATCCGAAATATCAGGAAGAATAGTAGATATTTTAGTAGAAGAAGGAGATTTTGTAAAAGAAGGTCAGGTAATGGCAACAATTAAATCGGATAAACTAAGTGTTGAACTGGAAAATGCTCAGGAAGTTTATAACAAAACATTAAAAGACAAAGAACGTTTTGAGAACTCTTTTAAAAATGGAGGTGTTACACAACAACAATTAGATCAGGCGAAGTTAGCTTTAGAAAACGCATCAGCACAATTAGAACAAGCTAAAATTAAGTTTAACGACACCAAAATTAAAGCCTCTATTACTGGTTATGTTAATAAAAAATATATTGAACCCGGCACTTATGCCTCTCCGGGAACACCACTATTTGAGTTGGTTGATATTTCTAGACTAAAATTAAAAGTAGCAGTTAACGAAAGTCAGGTAACTAATATAAAAGTGGGTGATACAGTTAAAGTAACAGCCAGTATTTTACCCGATAAAGAGTTTATAGGAAAAGTATCATTTATTGCATACAAAGCAGACCAATCTTTAAACTTTCCGATAGAAGTTGAAGTAGCGAATGACAATACCCTGAACCTGAAAGCAGGAATGTATGGAAGTGTTGAATTTAATTATAAAGAAGGAGATCAAAAACTTATAATTCCTAGAACAGCCTTTGTAGGCAGTGTTAACAACAACGAAGTTTTTGTGGTAGAAAATGGATTAGCAAAAATGAAAAATGTAGTTGCTGGAAGAATTTTAGGAGACGAAGTAGAAGTATTAAAAGGGCTGAAAGAAAATGATGTGGTAATTACTACTGGTCAGATAAACCTTACAGATGGAACCAAAGTAACAATAGTAAACAAAAAGATTTAATACACTTTATTCAACCAACATAGTTAGTTAAGTTTAATAGACAAAAAACAAAAATGAAAATAGCTGAAATATCAATAAAACGACCAACCTTGGTAATAGTACTGTTTACAGTACTTACATTAGGAGGTTTATTAAGTTACTCCTCATTAAACTATGAGCTGATTCCTAAATTCAGCACATCAGTTATCTCGGTAGTTACCGTATATCCAGGAGCATCACCAAGTGAAGTAGAAAGTACGGTGTCAAAAGTAATAGAAGATGCCGTTTCTTCTATGGAAAAGATAAAAAAGATTGATACCAAATCATTTGAAAGTGTATCAATGGTAACAGTTCAATTAAAAGATGGAGCCGATGTTGACTATGCCATTAATGATGCTCAAAGAAGGATTAACGTAATTCTAAAAGATTTACCTGAAGATGCAGACCCTCCATCATTGAACAAATTTTCTATTGATGATTTGCCAATTATGACTTTGGCGGCTACTTCACAAATGAATGCTACGGAGTTTTACGATTTAATGGATAAAGAATTAGCTCCTATTCTTTCCCGAACAGATGGAGTAGCTCAAATTAATTTAATCGGAGGGCAAGAAAGAGAAATAAAAGTAAGCATAGACGCCTTAAAATTAGAAGGATATGGATTGTCATTATTGCAAGTTCAAAATGCAATTTTAACATCTAATTTGGATTTCCCTACAGGAAGTGTAAAAACACGAGAGCAGTCAGTAATTATTAGGTTATCGGGTAAATTTAAAAATGTAGAAGAACTAAGAAAATTGGTAATTCTCGAAAACAAAGATGGAGCACAAATACGATTAGAAGACATTGCAGATGTTCAAGATGGAGAAAAAGAAGTAGAGAAAATTGCAAGAGTAGATCAAAAAAGTGCCATCATTGCTCAGGTAATAAAACAAACCGATGCCAATGCAGTAGAAGTAAGTAAAACCATACAAGAGCAAATTAAAAAAATTGAAAAAGATTATAATGGAGTACAACTAAAAATAGACGTAGCAAACGATAAATCTATTTATACCTTAGAATCTGCCGATGCTGTAATTTTTGATTTGATGTTGGCAATTATATTAGTAGCTATTGTGATGTTATTTTTTATGCACAGTATCAGAAACTCCATTATAGTAATGATTTCTATCCCGGCTTCGTTAATTGCTACTTTTATTGGAATTTATTTATTAGGATACACACTAAACATGATGTCCTTACTTGGATTATCATTGGTAGTAGGTATATTGGTAGATGATGCTATTGTAGTATTAGAAAATATTTATCGGCACATGGAAATGGGTAAAAACAGGGTAAAAGCATCCTATGATGCTACCTCTGAAATTGGATTTACCGTAATTTCCATTACACTTGTAATTGTGGTAGTTTTTGTTCCAATTGCATTAAGTACCGGAATTGCAGCTAAAATTTTAAAAGAGTTTTGTGTTACTGTTGCTATTGCAACTTTATTCTCCTTGCTTTCTTCTTTTACCATTGTTCCTTGGCTCTCCTCTCGGTTTGGTAAACTCGAAAAGTTAAGTAATAGAACCCTTTTTGGAAGAATGGTTATCTCGTTTGAGAAAGGACTAAAAAAGTTTACGCATTGGATAACCGGAATATTAGAATGGTCATTAGATCATAAAAGAATTACATTAGGATTAGTGTTAGTGTTACTATTCTCTTCATTTTATTTAGTTGGAGGCGGTTATATTGGAGGCGAATTTTTTGCCAAAGGAGATGCGGGTGAATTTATTGTGCAACTAGAGATGAAAAAAGATGCCTCTATTGAACAAACTAATTTTGCAACCCAAAAAGCAGAAGCATTTTTAGCTCAACAAAAAGAGGTTAAAAAACTAATTACCACTGTGGGGCAGTCTAGTGGAGAAATGGGAGCCTCACAATCTCCCTCTTATAAATCAGAAATAACTGTTAAATTAATTGATAAACATTTAAGAGAAGATGAAGCAAGTATTTATGCTGCTAAAATCAAACAAAAACTCAAACCGCTTATATATGAGGCTAAGGTAAAAACAATTCCCGTAAGTATTATGGGAACAGCTGAAAGAGCTCCCTTGTCTTTGGTGGTAAGAGGTTCTAGTTTAGATAGTGTAAACTTTTATGCCCAACAAGCATTAGAAGCACTAAGAACAGTTGAGGGAGCCACAGAGATGAAACTTTCGGTAGAAGCCGGAAACCCGGAAATTAATGTAAAAGTGAACAGAGATAAAATGTCTTCTTTAGGTTTATCCTTATCAACTGTTGGAGCTACCATGCAAACAGCATTTAATGGGAATACAAAAGGAAAGTTCAGACAAGGCGACTATGAGTACGACATTAATATTCAATACACTAATTTTAACCGACAGAATATTGACGATGTAAAAAACATCTTCTTTTATAACAATAAAGGTGAAAAAATAAAACTTACCCAATTTGCAGAAGTTTTGGAATCATCCGGTCCTAGCCAGTTAGAACGTAGAGACAAAAGCACTTCCATTACTGTTGAAGGACAGGCTGTTGGACGACCATCAGGTACCATTGCTGACGAATGGGAAGCAAAGCTACAAGGTATTAGAAAACCAGTCGGTGTAAATTATATTTGGGCTGGTGATAAAGAAATGCAAAGTGAAGGTTTTGGGTCTTTAGGATTGGCTTTACTAGGAGCTATTATATTGGTTTACCTGATTTTGGTATCACTTTACAATAGCTTTGTTTATCCGTTTGTTGTTTTATTCTCTATACCTTTATCCATAATAGGAGCTTTATTAGCATTGGCATTAACCAACAACACACTTAATATTTTTACTATACTAGGTTTAATTATGTTAATTGGTTTAGTAGCCAAAAATGCCATTATTCTAGTCGATTTTACCAATCAACGAAAAAAAGAAGGAGAATCTACCCGACAAGCATTGATTGATGCCAATCATGCGAGGTTACGCCCTATTTTAATGACCACAATAGCGATGGTTATAGGTATGTTGCCCATTGCATTAGCATCAGGTGCCGGAGCCGAATGGAAAAACGGATTGGCATGGGTAATTATGGGGGGGTTAACTAGTTCTCTGTTCTTAACTTTAATTGTAGTCCCGGTAGTGTATAACATTTTTGATATTATTATGGCAAAAGTTTTTAAACAGAAAGAACAATCCATAGAAGAATTGATGTATGAACAGAAAGAAACAAAAGAACAAAAACTTGAAACTTCTGAAATACTAACTAATTAATAAGTCCTTCTCTTTGCAAATTCTATTGTTATCTTGGTTTCATGTTATCAAATTTGAATGAGCAAGAGAAGGCACAATTTTAAAATGAAATCAGTAAAAGAAATTATTGGGAAAAATGGGATAAAAGAGCTGTCCATATTTATATCATTTTTAATTTTTTATAAAATATCAAGGTATATAGCCATTGGTGATGCAAGTACTGCATTTGAAAATGCTAGGAAATTAATTGAATTCGAAAAACCATTAGGCTTATTTACAGAGCCAACATTACAAGGTTTTTTCCTTTCCAAAGTTGGTTTAATTAAATTTTTAAACACGTTCTATATGTATGTTCATATACCTGCCACAGTAGCGTTTTTTGTTTGGTTATTTAAAAAACATAATGACAGGTATTATTGGATAAGAAATGGATTTATTGTAGCCAATTGTATTGCAGTTATCTTTTTTATTCTTTACCCTTGTGCTCCCCCTAGAATGCTCGCAGAATATGGGTTTGTAGATACTCTATTTTCAATAAGTAAAGTTAATTTATATAATGGTTTTTTTTCAGGTTTTTTTAATCAGTATGCTGCTGTTCCTTCTATGCATTTTGGAAATGCTTTTTTAATAGCCATAGCCATTATATTATATGCTAAAAAAAGCTATAAATGGTTGGCGTTAATTTATCCATTATTTGTTTTATGGGTTATTGTTGTTACTGCAAATCATTTTTATTTAGATGCCATTTTAGGGGGGCTAATTGTTATTGTTCCTTATCCTCTATTACGGTTGTATTCAAAAGTGATTTTCTACAAGATTGTAATATTAAAAAGATGTTAAAGAAAGTAAAAATATTTGTTTTTTACTTTTTGATATTTGATGGGTTTTTATTACAAGCTCAAGAAAAAGATAAAGTTAGGTGGGGTATAGAAACTTCGCCTTATATAAGCTATTCAGGTATAAATTGGGGAGTACAGATGAATGGCTTTTACAAAAATCATAGTGTGGGTATTGGTGCAAAAACAGCATTTCAATCTAGCTATTTCCCATATCAAACATCTATAGGATTAATGGTAGATTATAAATATTTTATTGTGCGTAAAAATAATATTAAATCATACATATCGATTAATTATACTAATTTAATATATGATGTAACAAATCGGTATTATTCCAATAAAAATGTTATTCATGAATATGTAGTAAGTAACGGGTTTTTAATAAAAATAATGAAGAGGATATGGATTGGAAATTCTATAGGAGTGGGAGGTTATACAGAAAGATATTTTAATTTTTCAGAGGGTAAAAAAGAAAATTACATAGGTTATAATTTAATGCTAAAAGGGATGTTAAGTTATGAATTTTAGAATTATAATGTTTTTGTTATTGATAATGATTTTATCCTGTAAAAAGGCAAATGTTAATAAGGTTCATAACCTTAATGGAGATTTTATATATGTAATTGGTCATGGAGGAGTGGGCTTTCAGACACTAAGTACGCAATTGCCCGAAAATTCAATGCTAAGTATTACAAAAGCCATTGATGTTTATGGTGCTGATGGAGTGGAAGCAGATGTACAATTATCAAAAGACTTAAATTTGGTGTTGTTTCATGATGACAGGCTAGAAACTTCTACAGATGGATATGGATATGTGTACGAATATAATTTAGCAGAACTGTATGAGTTTAAATATAATCGAGACATCTATGCAAATTTGTTTATAGATGAACCTATTGTTTCTTTGGAGGCTATATTACAAAAGTTTTCTAAACAAAAGATAAAACCACAATTACATTTAGATTTAAGGTCTTGGTTATATGATAATTCTTTATATAACCCTGCTGAGTTTTTTTCAGTATATGCTAGAAAGATTGTTGATATTGTAAATAAATATCAGTACCAAGATTACACTTATATAACTTCAGGGGATATAAACTTATTAAAAGAATTGAGTCAACAAGATGCTAGTCTAAAATTAATGATTGAAACTAGTCAAATTATTTGGGCTATTGAACAAGTTAAAGAATATAACTGGTATGGTATTGTCGCATATAATCATAATGTTTCAAACAGCGATGTGAAGTATGCTCATTCACAAGGTGTTAGAGTGGCTCTTTTTGGCGTAAAAACACAATCCAATCAAGTTAATGCTGTTAATAAGCATCCTGATTTTATTATAACAGATAACATTCCTCAATTACAACAAATAGTATATAATTAACAAAAAATACATAAATGAATACAACAATTAAAAGTGCAGAAGGTAGATTAGGTATTTTATTACCTGGTATGGGTGCGGTAGCAACTACCTTTATAGCTGGAGTTTACGCAGTAAACAAAGGTATATCTAAACCAATTGGGTCAACAACTCAGATGGGAACAATTAGAATCGGAAAAAGAACCGACAACAATACTCCGCTTATCAAAGATTTTATTCCATTAGCTGACATTAAAAACATTGCTTTTGGTGGATGGGATTTATTTAACGACAATGTTTATCAATCTGCTGTTAATGCAGGGGTTTTAGATAGATATACTTTAGAACAATTAAAACCTGAGTTGGAAGCAATCAAACCAATGAAAGCAGTTTTTGATAAAAAATATGTTACCAAATTAGATGGCCCAAATGTAAAAACAGGTGCTACTAAAATGGATTTAGCAGAGCAATTACGTCAGGACATTCGTGATTTTAAAGCAAAAAACAATTGTGATAGATTGGTAATGGTATGGTGTGGTTCAACAGAAATATACATTCAAGAAAGTGCTGTTCATCAAACCATCGAAAGTCTTGAAAATGGTTTAAGAAACAATGATGAAAACATACCTTCAAGTATGATTTATGCTTATGCAGCATTAATGGAGAAAGTTCCTTATGCAAATGGTGCTCCTAACTTATCAGCAGATATTCCTGCATTGGTTGCTTTAGCAAAACAAAACAATGTTCCAATTTGCGGAAAAGATTTTAAAACTGGTCAAACTTTAATGAAAACAATTGTTGCTCCAGGTTTAAAAACACGTAACTTAGGTATTGCTGGTTGGTTTTCAACCAATATTTTAGGAAACAGAGATGGTGCTGTATTAGACGATCCTGCTAGTTTTAAAACTAAAGAAGTATCTAAATTGAGTGTGCTTGAAGATATTTTAGAACCAGAAAAACACCCTGATTTATACAAAGATTTATACCACAAAGTACGTATCGATTATTACCCACCAAGAGGCGACAACAAAGAAGGTTGGGACAACATTGATATTTTTGGTTGGATGGGTTACCCTATGCAAATTAAAATCGACTTTTTATGTAGAGATTCTATTTTAGCTGCTCCTTTAGTGTTGGATTTAGCTATTTTCTTGGATTTGGCTCAACGGTCAAACATGAGTGGTGTTCAAGAATGGTTATCGTTCTACTTTAAATCTCCACAAGAAAAAGCACCTGGTTTAAAACCAATGCACGATATTTTTAAACAAGAAATGAAATTACAAAACACCTTACGCCACTTAAAAGGTGAAGATTTAATTACACACTTAGGATTAGAGTATGAATATTTATAGTTTAATTTGCAAATATGGAATGTAAAGTCGAATTAACAGCCAAACAGCAACAGCTTTTAGAAAAGGCTACTGTTATTCATGAGAGATTGGGATATACCCCAGCCGCCTCTCAGATTTTATCTTTATTATTAATTTCTGATAAGGTTGAATTAACTTTTGACCAAATAAGAAACACACTGAATTTAAGTAAAAGTGCAACAAGTAATGCGTTAAATGCACTTATTCAAATAAAGCGAATTGAATATATTACTTAGATGGGCGATCGTAAACGATATTTTCGTAGCTTAATTGTTAGTTGGAAGAGTAAGTTAAAAGAAGTTAACGAAAGTATTTTTGAACTGAATAGTTTGTTTAAAGAAATTTTGAACATTAGGTCAGACTCAACGTTGGATTTTAACCACTCCTTAAAAGAAATGATTGATTTTATGGGTTATATGGAGGTAGAAATGCCTAAGTTATTTAAACAATGGGAAGAAAAGAATGTTAATTGAGGAGGTTGCGTTCGGTAGTGTTTCAATTGGCACTTTTGGGTTAAAAATAGAATTAACCTATTGAAAATCAGAAAAGACAGAAATTAGTTTCTGTCTTTTTTTATGAATAAATAGTAGTAAAATGAAACATTAATCTCTTAAAACGCTTAATATTAAGCCAAAAATAGTAAGTGTTTCAAATGGCACTTTTTAAACCTAAAAAATATACCATGAAATGTAGATACTGTAACAGTAATAGTTGTATAAAGAGAGGAAAAAGAGGAGTAAAATAACGTCTGTTTTGTAAACGATGTAAGAAATACCAACAAAATTATTACACATATAAATTGTATAGTACAACAGCCGACAATTTACTGTTGGTACTAAATGCAAATGGAGTTGGTATAAGTGGAATGGCAAGAGTAAGTAAATATAGAAAAAATAGGTCGTGTTCCAAATGGCACTTATTGATGTTTTCACATTTTAACTAGTTGAAAAACAAATACTTTGGTTTTTATTATAAATAATATTAACTAGGGTAAAATACCTTTATCCAAAAGAAAAGCTCTTAAATCGCTTTAAAATAATTTTTTTTAACCTTGTGTTTCAATTGGCACTTTGTATTTATTGTTCTTCTAATCAATGTAAGAGTTGTAAGAAGTATCAACTAAAAGAATACTCTTATACACTATAAAATAAAGAATGATATTCTTACAAACTTTATCCTAATATCCTGTTTCCAATTTTCAAATCCAACTTATATTTATGATGATTACTATTCTGAACTAACTCATCTAGACTTGTTTCATATTTCGTACTTTAGAGCCATGAAATCAGCAATATATATCAACCCAAAAATATTACTGATTGAACTAAGAACTAAGGTAATACACAAAACAGATAAAGAAAGTTGTTGATAGTATGTTAAAGTATTTTTTTACAAAAATTGGAGATGTATATTTTGGTTCGGAATTCAACGATATCAAATATCCAGGATATACAATTATAATACAAGTATCTAAAAAAGATGTGTATAAGGAGCTTAAAGATAAAGAAAGAACATTTGAAAAAATAGCCGAATATGGTTGGATTGTAAAAACTGATATGATTGTGGGTGAGTTAACTCAGGAACAGTTTCAACCACCTAGAACAAATCCAAGTCAAGGTGATTCATGGTTTAGTGGATATGAGAGAAAGATGATGTTTATATTCGGTGCTGGAGCTTCTGCACATTGTGTATATGATCAGAAAAGCCAATTTTATGCAGATGACCTCCGTCCACCATTAGGACCAGAATTGTTTGAAGAAAGGTTTAAGAACTTCTATAAAAATTATAAAGGAGTAAAACAATCATTACATTTTTTACAAGACAGTAATAATCCTGATGTAGAAGAACTATTTGAGCATGAATGGGAAAATATAAACTCAGATAATAATGATAATGTTCTTTACCGCCATATAAATATATTATACTATCTCCAAGAATTACTTAAAAAAGTTAGTGAAAAAGTAATTGATGAATATTATTCAAAAAACCTATATGCAAAATTAGCCGATAAACTTCAAAAGAAATATGTTAAAAGCATTGAAATAAATTATGGGCAAAAAAAGGCAAAGAATTATGCATTTGTAAGCTTCAATCAGGACAATATTTTAGAACATTTTTTATCGGAATATTTTAAAAAACCACTAAATTCAATGGATGATTATGTAGGGATAAACGAGAATCCATTTTGTATTTTTAAACCACATGGTTCATTTAACTGGGGATGGAAGTTCCCTGATACATCAAAATTTAATGGAGATACGCCATCATGGTTATTCGATAATAATATAAACTTTTACCAAATTTATTATGAATTACTAGGTAATTATGTGAATATGATTGATTGGACACATAGCTTTGGTATGGAATCATCTATCAATAAAAATCGTTTAGGAAAATTTACCATCGACAAATCAAAACTGAGTATAATCGATACCAATAACTTATTAGATTATTTCCCTGCATTGTTATTACCATATCGAGATAAAGATGAATTTACAATGCCTCTTCGTCATTTTATCAATATGCAATTTTATTTTCAATATGTAGAAACTCTTGTCATTATCGGATGGAAAGGGAATGAAGAAGCATTTAACAGGCAATTATTGCAACACGCCCAAAGGATTAAAAAAGTAGTGATAGCTGATCCCGATGCCAATACAGTAATAAAAAACTTAGAACCCCTATTGTCGAAGTTTAATATTAAACCTGTGGTTTATAATAACTTTGAACATTTTGTAAATGAAGGAGTAGATAAAGAATTAGAATAATGAGGCTAACAACATTTATAGGAGCTGGAGCAGCAATAGAAATAGGTGGACCAACAACCCACACGATTACAACTGAAGTCCGTAAGAAAAAACAAAATTTTATAGATAGAAGAACAAACTATATAGAACGAGTTGCAAGGGTATTAGATAAATATTACAACACACCATGTAATTTCGAGGAAATATACCATACTTTAGAACAAATAGATTCATATAAAAAAGGTTGGCAAGGAGCAGCTAAGCAATATACTCCTTTTATGACTGCTTTTGCAAAACCAAGATTCAAAAGATTTTTTAAGGATGATATAACTATTCTTATAGCGAAACAGGATTTAATAACTATTGTTGCAAAACTTATGGAAGGATATAATTCAAAATATAAAACGGAATCTGAAAACGTATGGCATACTGAGTTTTGGAAATTAATGTATGATAGGTTTAAATTGGATATAGCTACGCTCAATTATGATACTTGTATAGAACAATCATTACCTAAACTTGAAGATGGCTTTGAGATAACCGAAGATAGTTTTGAACGGTTTAATCCAAGAAAACTTAATCATTCAACTAATTCCAAAATTTTCCATTTGCATGGATGTATCCACTATGGTTATAACCGTACCAAAAATGCTAATAAATATACATTAGAAGACGATTTTAATGATTTATACAAATTCAAATCATATCAGGATGCATCTATGCAATGGTTTGGTAGGTCTAGTAATACTACGCAATCCGCAGAGGAAGCAATAATAGGTCCAATTATAACTGGACTAAAAAAGACGGATAAAGTAATCAATTATCCATACAGCACTTACTATGCTGCATTACAAAACTCGATTGTAGAAAATAACGCCTTATTGATTGTAGGTTATTCATTCGGAGATTTACATCTCAACCGCTTACTTGAACGCATTGTAAGGATACATGGTAAGAAAAGAAGAATTGTTGTCATCACTAAGTTTACAGGTAAAGCGTGGCATCATGATTGGACAGCTATGAATTGGCCAGAAAACAGAGATATGATGGTGTTTATGAGTAAAGCATTTCAAGATTATTATCCGTTTGATAATGGTAGTTTTTCTATGCCTGATTCACCACTAATTTCAAAAGATGGTTGTGCTAAATTATACTTGAATGGATTTCAGGATGCAGCAATAAATCATGGAAAGAAAATTGTCGAATTTCTGAGTTCGTAGTAAAAATAGTGGGTTCTTTTAATTTCTATTTAACATAATGTAATTTATAAGACATAATAATATGGCTTTATTATTAAAGAGATTTATCGTTTGTTAGCTATAATGTGGAGATTCATGAATACCTTGTGAATCACAAGTTAAAATGGTAAGAATTCCAGATTAAAATATTAAACCAAATATTCTGTAAGATTCTATTTAATTAGAATTTTTTTGAAAATATTATGAATATTTAATTTAAATAGCGCTTCCTCTTCTTAGCCATTCGGTTTCATCTAATCCAACTCTAGATAATTGAGAACTATAATTACTTATAATCCTTTGAGCATGTAAATCCTTTAAATCAAAAATCCATTGAAAAATTTCATCCTGATTATCTTGGTATTTTTGTTTGAAATAAAATTTACCATCAAGTTCTTCGCCTTTTACAAGACCATCAATATCTCCATTAAATTTAACAGTTCTTAATGAATAGGATTTATTATCTACTTTAAAATTAATTAAAAAAGGAGATATATTAGCCTATAATGGACCGATTTTATCTCATTTTAAATATGATGAATCTAAAGATTTCTTTATGTTTTGGGTCGACCAAGATGAGGCTTTTAATAGATGGTTATTATTCTATGTACCAGTGGAAAATTTTAATCGATATTTTAATAAAAAGATGTCCTTGAAAGATCTTGTTTTTTATAGACAAAAAGACTTCGTTTATTTTATAGATATTGATGGAAATATTGATTATAATAATATTATTCAAATTGCAATAAAAGAATTTCCTATGGAATATGCTCCTAGAGAAAATAGCTATTTTGATGAAAAATATTCATTATATTATTAGGTTTCATATTCTTACCCTATTTTGAATTTAATTTGTGATTGACATACCTTAAATTTTCACATTTCTTAATCGTAATGAATTTGCAATTACTGATACTGAACTAAAACTCATTGCTGCTGCTGCAATCATAGGAGATAGCAAAATTCCAAAAACAGGGAATAAAACACCTGCTGCAATTGGAACACCTAAAACATTATAGATAAATGCAAAAAACAGGTTTTGTTTGATGTTAACCATTACTGCATGACTCAAATGCTTTGCTTTTACAATCCCATGTAAATCTCCTTTAACTAAGGTAATTTCTGAACTCTCAATTGCTACATCAGTACCTGTTCCCATAGCTATGCCTACATTTGATTGAGCAAGTGCAGGAGAATCGTTTATACCGTCTCCAGCCATTGCTACAATTTTACCTTTAGCTTGCAACTCTTTAATCATATTCAATTTATCTTCAGGTAAACACTCAGCTTTAAAATCACTTAGGTTTAATGTGTCTGCAACAGCTTTAGCAGTATTACCA
>CAYJMI010000003.1:0-76196 GCA_964371285.1 uncultured Vicingus sp.
CAGCAAATCCTGCTGCTTCAATTGTACCCAAATCCCATCAACTACCTTTTAAATAAATAATATCTTCTTCTTCACCAAATATGTTAGTTTCCTTTACTTTAACGGAAGTATTTCCTCCACCATGCAAAACTAAATCTTCTTCCTGCCCTAATAACCGAGAAGTATAAACCCTTAATTTTACCAAATCATTACCTAATTGATTGGCGTCTTCTTTATTCCATAAATTCTTCATGTGGTGTTCAAATTTTGTGATGATTCAAAAGTAATTCTTTTATTCTAAAATTTTTCGGGGAACCATTTTCTAATCCCTTCTTCTGAGGCATCACAAATTCCTCTTTCGGTAATCAACCCTGTAACCAAACGTGCTGGTGTTACATCAAAACCGTAATTCATGGCAGGGGTAGTTTCAGGACAAATTAATACCGATTTTATTTCTCCATTTTCTAATCCTTGAATATATTTTACTTCATTTTCATCACGAGTTTCAATGGGTATATTTTTGATACCGTCAACCATAGTAAAATCTAATGTTGAAGAAGGTAATGCTACATAAAATGGGACGTTATTATCGTATGCAGCTAACGCTTTTAGATACGTTCCAATTTTGTTTGCCACATCCCCATTTCGTGTTGTTCTGTCAGAACCAACTATTACTAAATCAACCATTCCATGCTGCATTAAATGTCCACCAGTATTGTCGTTTATTAAAGTATGCGGGACTCTTTGTTGATTTAACTCAAAAGCAGTCAGGTTAGCTCCTTGATTTCTTGGTCGAGTTTCATCCACCCAAACATGCACTTTAATTCCAGCTTGATGTGCTTGATAAATTGCTGAAGTTGCTGTTCCCCAATCGACAGTAGCTAGCCACCCAGCATTACAATGGGTTAAAATATTAACTCGTTCACCATTTTTAGCTTTTGAAATTTGTTCAATAATTTTCAATCCATGTTGTCCGATATGATAACAAATATCAATGTCTTGATGTTTAATTTCATTTGCTCTTTTTAAAGCAATTTTTATTTTCTCGTCTGCATCATCTGTTTTATTAATCACCATTAACATTTCTTCTATTGCCCAAGCTAAATTAACTGCTGTAGGACGAGTATTGTTCAGCTTTTGAGCAACTTCGTTTAAATGTACAGTTGGATTATTCTTCAACTTAGCTTCAATACATGCTAAATACATTCCGTACGCAGCTGTAACACCAATTAAAGGAGCTCCACGCACTACCATTTCTTTTATTGCATAGACTGCTTCATCGGTATTTTTAATCGAAACTATGTCAATTTTATGAGGTAGAACCCGTTGGTCAATAACATCAACAACAAAAGGATTTTGTTTATTTAACCAAATGGTATGATGATGTTTTCCGTTAATATTCATTAAATAAGGTTGTTAGTGTTTCATTATTATTTAGGTCTAAATGATAAGTTCTAATACCAAGTGTTGAGGCTGCATTGATATGCTCTAATGAATCATCAATAAACAATGTATTTTCAGGTTTTAAATGAGCATCAAGTAAAAGATTTTCAAAAATCTCTTGATTTGGTTTTCTTAAGCCAATTCGATAGGAAAGATATGATTTTTTAAACAATGATTCAAATGCTCCTTCTTTTGATATACTTTGATACTGTTTTTCAATTGTTTGATAATGTAACTCGTTGGTGTTACTTAATAAAAATACATTGTACATTTTAGACAGTTTCTCAATCAAATCTATTCTTTCCAAAGGAATATCAAGCAACATTTTGTTCCATGCTTCTATAATTTGATTTTCATTGATGAACGGATTAAAGGTTTTGAAAAACTGAAGAAATTCAGCAGTTGAAACCTGATTTGTTTCGTATTTTTCGAAAAGTTGTTGAGTTTGTGATTTTTCTAGAATTTCGTTGTGATTGATTGGAAATAATTGTTGAAAAGCTTTAGTTGTTAATTCTTGATTTAGGTTGATAATAACACCTCCCAAATCTAAAATAATATTTTCTATTCCTTTTAACATTTATAAAAATGTAATGAAATTAAAAAAGTCTTGTGTATTACAAGACTTTTTTTTGTGGGCCCACTTGGAATCGAACCAAGCACCTACTGATTATGAGTCAGTTGCTCTAACCGAATGAGCTATAGGCCCTTTTATATTTACATATAAAATTAAGGTTGCAATTTTACGTATTTGTTAGTTAATTACCAATAAATAGCGATACTATTTTATTGTTTTTAAAAACTGAATCAACTTCTTTGTTGCAATTGCCCGATGACTGATCATATTTTTTTCATCTAAATCCATCTCAGAAAAGGTTTTATCATAATCATTCGGTTTAAAAATGGGATCGTAGCCAAAACCTTCCATACCACTTTTCTCTCTTGTAATTTCTCCCTTAACAATGCCTTCAAAACAGGTTAGCTTTCCATCAATAATTAGGGCAATAACAGTTTTAAATTGTGCTTTTCTATTCGATTTCTCTTTCAGTTTTTCTAATACTTTGTTCATATTGTCTTCAGGATTTTTTTGATCACCTGCATACCGAGCAGAATAAACTCCTGGCTCTCCATTTAAGGCTTCAATTTCAAGCCCTGTATCGTCAGCAAAACAATTGTGTCCGTATTTTTCATAAACATATTGAGCCTTTTGAATAGCATTATCTTCAATGGTGTCAGCAGTTTCAGGAATTTCTTCAAAACATCCAATACCCTCTAAATTCAATAATTCAATAGAATTACCTATTAAATGCTTTATTTCTTTAATTTTATTTTTGTTATTTGTAGCGAAAACCAGTTTTAACATTTTGAAAATTCCTTTTAATATACCTTTTATTTCTGGAAACGAAGTTACTTACTTAAATGAAGTAATTGGTGAAAAAGTCTTTTCATCACCAGGTAAATTTGCAAAAAAATGCGAAAATGAATTGTCAAAAATTACAGGTTGTACTGACATTCGGCTTACCACAAGTTGTACCTCAGCCCTTGAATTAGCTGCATTGACTATCGAAATAAAACCTGGAGATGAAGTTATCCTGCCCTCATTTACTTTTGTTTCTTCAGCAAATGCTTTTGCCCTTAGAGGAGCTAAATTGGTTTTTGTAGATATCAATCCTAAAACTATGTGTTTGGACGAAAGTTTATTGGAAAAAGCAATTACCCCAAAAACCAAAGCTATTGTTTTAGTGCATTATGCTGGATTAACCGAAAACATTGAAAAAATTGTTGAAACTTGTAAAAAGAACAATCTCTTTTTAATTGAAGATGCGGCTCAAAGCATTGATTCTTATTATAAAAATCAGCACCTAGGAACATTTGGAGATTTGGGCTGTTTTAGTTTCCACGACACCAAAAACATCCATTGTGGAGAGGGTGGTGCAATTTTAATTAACAACAAAAATTTGGTTAAAAAAGTGGATGTTATTCTTGAAAAAGGCACCAATCGTGCTGCTTTTTTAGCAGGAAAAATAGACAATTACACTTGGCAAAGTTTGGGTTCTAGTTATGGATTGAGTGAAATAAATGCAGCATTTTTATTTGCACAACTTAAAGAATTAAAAAACGTAACAAAAAAACGTAAAGAGCTATACTCTTTATATCAAAAAAACCTTAACCCACTTAAAGAGAAAGGATTCATTGATTTTCCGGAATCCCAAAACAATCATAATGCTCACATTTTTTTCATTAAAGTTGAAAATAAAACGGTAAGAGATAAATTGATTAATCACTTGAAAGAATTAGAAATTAGTGCTTATTTTCACTATTCGCCATTACATTTAAGCGAAATGGGAAAACAATATCATTTTATTAACTCTAGAGAAGATTTTAGTAAAAAAGAAAGTAAGAAGATTGTGAGACTTCCTTTATCTTACTCATTCTTAGAAATTCAATCCAATTTCGTGTGCCATAATATTAATATTTTTTTTAAAGCTAGATGAAATCATTATTTTATGATTATGAAATCAAATTAGATTTATATGATCTTAGTTTAGCTGCAATATATTTTGCTCTCATATACATTTTTGCTTTTTTCTATAAGAGAGAAAAAATAAAAACACATCCTGAATACAAATATTTTATACTTGCACTAACTCTTAAGGTTTTTGGAGGAATGATGTTTGCCCTTTTAACTGTTTTTTATTACAAAGGAGGAGACACCATGGGTTTCTTCCATGGAGCAGTCAACCTATCCAATGTTATTCTTGAAAGACCTCTTGAAGGTATGGAAATCTTATTCTCAAGATTTTATAATGATATGTCAATAAAAGACAATTCGGTCGTAGAATCTTTTTATTTTATGGATATTAATGCTATCGACGTATTAACGATAGTAAAGATTACTACTATCATTAATTTGATTGGTCTTTATTCTTATGGTGCTACAACTGTAATATTTGCTTCTATTTCTTTTATTGGGATATGGGCTGGTTATAGTAATTTTTGTAAAATATATCCACAATATAGAAAAAGCTTATTAATGGGGTTTTTTATGGTTCCTACAATTATTTTCTGGGGCTCTGGAATATTGAAAGATTCTGTGACTATTAGTTGTATTGGATGGATGATTTATGGGATATCTAATATCTTTATTTTTAGAAAAAGAGTTTCTTTAAGTGTTCTAATAATTATTATAGCTGCAATATTTATATTTTTATTAAAATCATACTTACTATATTTACTTATTCCATCTTTCTTAATTTGGGCTCAATCTAACATTAAAAACCTAATAAAAGGCAGTTTTATTAGAATTGTACTTATTCCAATTATCATGGCTCTTTTTGGTATTAGCACATTCATTATTTTAAAAGATGTTTCTGCGAATGCTGGAAAGTATGACGTAAACCAACTTGAAAAAACTTTAGCAGGTTTTCAACAATGGCACGGTCATCTAAATGAAACTTTAGAACAATCAGGTTATAGTTTAGGCGAAATGGAATTCTCCCCTATGGGAATACTAAAAAGCTCTCCCGCTGCTTTAAATGTAACTTTTTTTAGGCCATATTTATGGGAGGTTCGAAATATCCCAACATTAATTGGTGCAATTGAAAGTTTTATTCTGTTTATATTTTTCATGTATTTACTTCTAAAATTACGGGGACGCTTTTTTAGAATTATAACAACAAATAAGGAAGTAATGTTTTTGTTGTTATTCACAATAACCTTTGGAGTTATTGTTGGTATAAGCTCGTATAACTTTGGGGCACTATCGAGATATAAAATGCCAGCTCAAATGTTTTTTGTAATCGCCTTAACAATAATTTATCAGACATCAAAAAACGACAAGAAGGTCAATTAATACACACTAATTTATTAAATAATTTAAATATAATTGTTCATTTGCTTTAACAGAATACCTCTCCTCCACAGTCTTTCGTGCATTTATACCCATTTCATTTCTTAATTGTTCAGATTCTATTAGGCTGGTTAATTTAACCACCCACTCATTAATATCTGAAGCCAAAAATCCATTCATTCCATCATTAATTATCTCAGAATTTACCCCAACAGGAGACATAATGGTTGGGATTTCCAATGCCATGTATTGCAATCCTTTTAAACCGCACTTTCCTTGAGCCCATTCATCATCGGGCAAAGGCATAATCCCAATATCAAAATATGATAAATCTTGAATCTCTGTTTGTTTATTCCAAGCAATTCCCCTAATTGACAACTCCTCATTTAAATAACTTGAATCACCTATAACTCTAAATTCGACTAAGTCCCCAAATTTCTTTTTCACTTCTCTTAAAAAGGGTATAGCATACTCAAAATGTTGAATTGTTGTTATACTTCCACTCCACCCAATACAAATTTTATCATTTTTAACCACACTTTGTTTTAAATACTCTTCTGTATCTATTGTTGTAGGTACTATCTTAACATTATTATTAAAGCGTAATGCATAATCAGCCAAATATTTATTACCCGCAAACACCATATCACACAATCCAATTATCTTCCCTGTTTTTGCATAATCCTTTAAAAATTCGAATCTTTTATTGGCATCTGAAACATTAGAAATCCATATAGCATCATCAAAATCAAAAATAAGTTTAGCTCTTGACTTTGAAAAAGCTTTCTCAAACCGGATAGATCCAGTCATTAGTGCCTCTCTAAAAATAAAAACAATGTCATAATTATTAATTTTCTTTAAATTCTCTTTTCTAATCTTTACGCATTTTCTATAAATCCGAAATTTATCTAATAAATTGCCCTTAGAATATAATTTTCGATCATCTTCCTCGTCAAAAAGATTAGAAAAATCAAATTCATACCCATTTAATGTAAGAAAATTTAGGTACTGCTCAAATCTAAATCTCTGCCCAGGAGATCTATCTTTTCTATGATTTGTAATGATTAATACTTTCTTCATCATTGAATTATCTTACTCTTTTTCCTACTACATGCCAAAACGGAGCATTATCAGAAAATCTGATTTCTGACAAACCACAACTCTCCATCATACCTGTTATTTCATTTTTAGAAAATCTTTGCTCCAATGGTGTGCCGAATCTATCCAAAGCATCATTTCTTATCACATTAAATGATTTACCAATATAATATGACAATGGCAACTTCTTATAAAGAGGTTTTTTTGGAGAAATAAATTTAATAAATCTAGCAACAAAAATAAGTGGCAGATAAATTATTACTGCTATTAAATCACATACTAGTTTTTTTATGTTTTTAGGCATTTTTGAAATCAATAATCGAGGATACACTGACAATCTAAACAAGAAATTATAGAAAATTCCTCGATTATCTAAATTATAATAAAGATAGAGTAAAACATAACCTCCCATCTTTGTTTTTTCCACCAAATTCAATAGTGCTTTTTTAGTATCTGGAACATGGTGTAAAACCCCTAAACTCATTGAGAAATCAAATGAATTGTTATTAAACGGGATATTGTCAACAGACGCTTGTGTAACCCTCACATTCTGCAAATCATTCAACAACATCGAAGCCGAAACGACAGACTTACTTGGATCAATTGCCTCAATAAATCTTACTTTATCTGCCAAATATTTTGACCAACGACCACTACCACAACCCAAATCAAGAACAACACTCTCTTTATTTACAATAGAGCTATCTATTATATCAAAATATTCGTTACCAATCCTCTTTATTTCCTCATCTGAAAAACTAGAAAATTTTTCCCATTCTTCACCAAAAGAATCGACCGTTTGTTTATCAATATTAGAAGTTAAATCTGCATCTATCTTAAAACAATGAATTACCTTTTTTTTACAAGGTATAGTATTTACAGATTCTTGATTATAAGCTATCATCTAATTATTTCTCCACCCAAAAAGGAGGTAATTTTTCTATAATTTCTATATTTTCGAATTTTGAGCTTTCTCTTGCTCCAATCTGAATTGCCCAATTCGCCATTTTAATAACACCTTCCTCTAAAGAAGTAAATTTATTAATCTGAAATACTTTTTTTGCTTTAGAATGATCTGCATGAGCATGAACCACTTCATTTCTAGGTTCTAAGTGTAGGACAGGTTGATTAATACCCATTGCTTCTTGTATGGTTTCTGCTAGCTGCAATATGGTATAATCTTGGTCAGCACCAATATTAAAAATTTCATTGCACGATGCTGGTATATTCACACAATTGGCAATATATGGAGCAACATCATTAATATAACTAAAAGCCCTAGTTTGTTTTCCGTCACCAAAAACCGATAACGATTTACCTTGCATTAATTGATTCATGAAGATTCCAATTACATTTCTGTATTTATCCCCAATATTTTGAAATTCACCATACACATTATGTGGTCTAAAAATGGTATAATTCAATCCAAACATCTCGTGTGCAGTTTTTAAATCTAATTCAACAGCATATTTTGCAACACCATAAGGATCTTCAGGTTGTGGATGCATATCTTCACGCATGGGAGGAGTTAAAGCTCCATAAACTGCTATAGAAGAAGTAAAAACAAATCGTTCTACTTTATGTTTGATGGATTCATTAATCAAATTAATACTTCCTATTAAATTATTATTGTAATTAAATCTACGTATGAAATGACTTAATCCTTCGGCAGCATAAGCTGCTAAATGGTATACATAATCAAATTTATAATCAAGAAATAATTTCTCTATTAATTTCTCATCCGTAACAGAGCCGTTAATGAAAATAGCTTCTTCATTAACATAGTCTTGGAATCCTCCACTTAAATCATCTAAAACAACTACTTTATGTCCCAATTCAACTAAATGATTGGTAACATGAGCCCCAATAAATCCTGCTCCTCCTGTAACTAATGATGTTGGCATATCTCCTTTTTCCTTGTTATTACAAAAATAAACAAATCTAATAACTACTAATTTTATATTAAATTTTAGAAAATTTGCGGTAAGTATTGTAGATAAATTCCAGCATTTTCTTATCATTTGGGTAATCCTTGTAAGTTTTAGGAGGACTACTCATCATTGCATCAAACTCTTTAGTTGTTATTCCTAATTTTTTACATAAATATTCTTTCTCTTCTTCCACTTGCTTTGTATCATAAGGTTGAGAAACTAACTCTTGAATAGCTTGTTCTCTAGTAATTTCACCTGTACAAATTAAAGTAGATGAATTAGGTTTTCGGTAATCTATATTGAATTTTTCAGGTAAAATATAGGATTGAACAAAACGGGTGTACCTTGATTCGTAATGCTTGCCTCCATAATAAATCCAATTTAATTCTTTTTCAAGTAGATTTCTTGCGTCTTTTTTTGAATAAGGAATATAGTTTAGGATATAAACAAATCTAATCCCCTTGATAAGCTTATAATACATCTCTTTAATAAATCCAAAAGTAGGAAAAGTAGCTAATCTCTTTTTTCCAAATTGCTGGTGAATAGCTCTGAGGTATGTTTCATCTTTTCTATCGTAATGCCAACTTTCAGGCAAAATACCTTCAGTAGCATAATTACATCCACTAAGAATGTATTTTATATTATGTTTTGCAGCCACTTTATGTAACGCAGCAGGTATAGCCATGTCAGTTGGTGTTTCAATTTCTGGTACAGATGCTCTTAAAAATGATAATTGAAGATCTTTAAATTCTTCCCAATCTAATACATAAGTATATAAATCAACCTCTAATTTTTTTAGAATCTTTTCAATATTATGAACAGCCAATTCGGAATTCCACCCATTATCCAAATGAACAGCCAATGGTTTTAATCCTAGTTTTTTTGCTAAATAAACAACATAACTACTATCTACTCCTCCACTTACGCCAATTACACAATCATATTTTTTGTTTTTACCATACGTTTTAATTTTTTTTACAAATTCAGCAAGTTGCTTATCACTAGACTCGCCTTGATAAATTTTCTCGGATGTATTTTCAAAATACTCAACACAGTGATTGCAATAGCCATTTTTGTCAAATGATATTTCCATATCACTTGTGTCCATTACGCATCGCTTACATTGTTGGTATTTTATTTCTGGCATAGTTAAATTTATCTGGTTTAGATTTTTCTTAGCCAAATACTTAACTGCATCCCAGTATTTGTTGCTTTCATAATTGGTTTTACAATGAAATCTAAAAAGGATGGAAGGTAGGTATCGCATACATAGTATTGATGTTGTACTACTTCATAACCATTTATTTTAGCATTTTTTAAAAATGATTTTATATCAAATTCATAAAGATGATATGGTGTGTGCATAGGGCTAATATTTGCGACATAATCCATTCCTCTAATTTTATATAAAAAATTAATTATTTTATTTGTTAACCAATTAGAAGAAGGTATTTCAGCATGAACCACTCCTCCTGGTTTCAACCATCCTAAAGCCTTTCTTAATGAATTTGACGGGTCATAAAGGTGTTCTAAAACAGCACCAAAAGTAATGAAATCAAAACTATTAGACTGAAATTCAGTTTCTTCAAGGGAACAAAGCTCTAATTTATCAGGTGAAATTTTCATAATATCAATTGCTCGTTGATAAAATGGAGAAGAAGGTTCAATACCATAAGTATCGAAACCCGCATTATTTAATGCAACCATACATTTACCAATCCCAGCACCAATATCTAAAGCCCTTAGGTTTTTTTCAGAGCTTAATAATTTTTTAGCTATTGCTATCTCAGCATTAAAATAAGTTTCATCAATTTTAAAATAATCATCCTTCCAGTAGCTTTCAGGAGGAACACCATAGTGATTATTAATATCAGAAGGGATAGGAATTGGAGAGGAAAAGATTAATGAGCAATTACTACATTTTATGATAGTGGTTGTAATGCCAATCTTATTTTTTGGACTAAGCCCTTGAGAACAGTTTAATCTCTTTCCTAAAATTTTAAAATTTTCAACTGGAGAACCACACATGTTGCACTCTTGGATATAATTATATTTATAGGTAAACTGATTCAAGTTAATTTGGTATAAATAGTTTTATATATCTTATTAGCAATTTCAAAGTTACGATATTCAGTTGCAATTAATCTAATTTTGTTTTGAAGGTCTTGTTTTGAATGAGTTGTTAAAATATTGTCAATTTCTTTAACGGCTTGAAGATAGGACTCATTATTTAATTTCTCTAAGATAGCTCCTATTTTATGTTTTTTTATAATATCAGAATCATCAGATATATCTTTAGTAATAACAACAGGTAACCCTAATGCCCAATACTCTCCATCTTTTATTGGTGTACAATACTTTTTAGTAGGAATAGGTTTTACAGGAGTAATTGCAAAATCACCTAAACCGATATATTTAGGGATTTCAGTATGACTTACAAATAAATGTAAGATAGATGATTCTTTAATATTGGATTCTACTCTGAACTGTTCTATTTCTGAGCTTGAATGAGACGATAGAATTAAAGCAATAAATTTTTCTCCCCAATAGTCTTCTGCGATTTTAAAAAAATCAAATACTTCTTTGTCTAAATATATTCCACCAAATTTCCCTGCATAAACACAGACTATTTTGTCTTCAAGATGAAATTTTTCAATTAGTTCTTTATTTTTTATTTTTGTTTCTGAAAAAAAAGCTAAATCCACACAAGCAGGCTTTACAAAGAAATTATTTCCACAATAATGATATTTTTCTTGAGCGTAAGATTCCATTCCACTGGTAGTAGAAACAATATAGTTTGCCCTTTTAGTTTGTAGCTTTTCAAGAAAAAATAACAATTTAAATGCAAAACTATTTTTTTGCCAATTCCCATTTTCTACCATTGCTTCGGCATGAGGTTCGTAGCTATCCAGAACCAAGTGTTTTCCAGTTATTTTTGAAAGTATATATCCCATAGCTCCGGCAGGAGTGCACCAAGTATGAATAATTTCAACTTTTTCCTTACGGATAAGTAGAATTAGTTTTAAAATAGTTTTCATCCACATCCAAATTCCATTAACTCCAAAAGGATGATATTTGATGCTGATGTTTTTAATATTCCATTCCGTTAAATCAGGACATGATATTTGATTTTTATCTAATGTGACTAAAAAAATAATGCTTCCTTCTGGTAAATTTTTAGCAATTATTTTTACGTATGGTAACGTATAAGCTTGTATTAAAGCATCATTATAATCCCAATAGGTAATTACCAATATATTTTTCTTTTTACCTTGCACGAAACGACTTTTGTAATAATGTGAGTATTTCAGGAGGGTAATTTATTACTGATAAAACCATAAAATATAATCCCCTCCTCTTATTATTTCCGTCTTTCCACCAACTTCCTGCTAACATTAAATATAGTTTAGCAAAACACTTTTGTTTAAACCAAAACGAACCGAATAGTTTGTTTTTAGCCGCTTTATTAAACATATAAACGGAATCTTTTTCTAATAAAGCAATGTTATTTGACATATTGTTTGCATGGACTCTATATTTCCATAAAGGCTTTTCGATTAGAGCGATTGTGTAATTGTTGGATAGAATTCTAATCCAAATGTCTTGATCTGCATTGTTGGAGAGGTTAGTATCAAAACCACCTATTTTTTTCAAAACTTCTGATTTTATTACCAACCCTGATGGTGCAGTTGAATAATTTCCTTTCAGTAGCAAAACATCCTTTAATGTTGGGTAAATTGCTTTATTTAAAATTTTGGAAGTTGACTCTGATTTTTCGTTGATAGTATCATACCTAGAATAAACGACATCAATTGTATTATCTTTTAGATAACTTATTTTTTCTTCCAAATTATCTTTAAGCCAAACATCATCGGCATCTAAAAAGGTTATGTATTTTCCGTAAGCTTTAGTAAATCCATTATTCCTGGCACTTGAAACTCCTGAATTTATTTGATGATAAAAACTAATACGATTATCATTTAAAAAATTAGACACAATCTTTGAAGAAGAATCTTTAGAACCATCATCAACTATAATTAATTCCCAATTTTGATAGGTTTGATCTAATACAGATTGTATAGTTTCTGCAATATATTTTTCAGCATTGTAGCAAGGAATTATTATGGAAACTAATTGATTCATACCAAACCTATCTTCTTTGCAGTTTCTGGCTTACATATTAAGTAATTCCAATACGATGATATAGAAATCTCTTCTTTTTGACTAATAATATCATTTTTATCATCAATGTCAAAATAAAGATAACCTTTATCTTTGAAGAAAGCATCTAATTTGACTGCACATTCTTTATCCCAAATCTCTATTAAGAAATCAGGTTTAAATTGATCTATATATCCTCCCATTCCTTCTAGCACTTCGGGTTCATGCGTTTCTACATCTATTTTCATCAAATCAATTCTTTCAATTTTATTCTTTTGAATAAAATCAACCAAAGTAATCGTTTCTATTTCTAATTTCTTCTGAGGAGTATTTTCAGATAATAAAGATTTATTAACAGTAACTGATGTACAAAAATCATGTCCTTCAATTAAAAAAACGGTAGCTTTTCCATTGTAATTTGATAAGGCCTTTGAAACTACTACAATATCAAAATTGTTAATTTCAATATTGTAATTTAGATACTCCAAAACTTTGGGTAGAGGTTCAAAAGCATAAACTTTAGAAGTTGGATTTAACGTTTTGGTCACCAACGAATATAATCCTGTGTTTGATCCTATATCTAAAACAACTGTGGTATCCAAACATAATTTTCTCCACAATTTTAACGATGTCTTTTCCCAACCGTTATCAATACCTTCCCAAAACAATGAATTTTCTTCAGAAGCCCCTAAATGATACATTTTAAATTGATTTTTAGCATCAATCTCAATAGTAATAATACCATTAAAATGTAAATGTTTGTAAATAAACTCTGGCAAATTAAAAACCTTTAAAAGAGAAAATATTTCTTTCTTAAGAGGTATTAGTTCATAAATTGATTTAAAAAGTTTTTTCATCCTGATATAGCACTTTATAATGATATTTTTTCACACCAAATTTTAATTACACCACATTTAAACTCACTATCAATGATTTTTAGTCCATCATTAATTAATAAAAAGAGTTCTTCTCTATCAAATTCCCAGATGTGGTCTACATCAGAGTAATTTAATTCATTCTTTATTGCTGCACGATAATAATTTAAATACGTTTTATCATAGTCAGGAAGTTCAATAAATATTTTTTTTGTGTAGGGAATACATTTTTTTAAGAATTCTATAGGGGTTTCCATGTGCTCAAGGATATGAGAAAGAATAACTATATTAAATTTTTCACTAGTTTTCTCTAAATAAGAAACAGCATCGGCACAAACAAATTTAAGGTTTGAGTTATTACACCTCCAATTTGCTTTTGTGATTAAATCATTGTTATAATCTACACCAACAACTTGGTTTGAAAATTCAGCAATTTTATTGCTTATTTCTCCTAGATTACACCCTAGGTCAAGAACATTATCTGATGGTGAAATTTGTTTCTGAATAAACTTTAAAGAATAAACTCGCAAAGGATGTTTGTCGTAGTGAAAATTTTGGAATGATTCCTCGTGAGCCAATCTATCAAAAATCCATTCTAAATTAAGGTATAGACTTAACCTCTTTTTAGAACTAATCATAAAAAGAAGTTCTGAAAGCCTATAAATAATACTCAGTAGAAAGTTTTTCTTCTTATCCCTCTCTAAATGTAATCCCATAATTATTTAGTTAATATTACTTTTTTATAAAGCGAAATATAACCCTCCCACATTTTCTCAAAATCATACATTTCTATTGCTGTGTGTTTCCCTTTTTCTCCTATTAACTTTCTATCGTTACTTAGTAAAAAACGAATTCCATCTACAAAACCATTTACATCATCATAAGCAACTAAATAACCATTTTCTTTGTGTCGTATAGCATCAAGAGCAGATCCTGTTTTAGTAGATAAAATAGGAACTCCATTTAACATAGCTTCTGCAATAACAAATCCAAAAGGCTCATACCTTGCTGCATGAATATAAATATCCATAATACTATATAAAGATGGTATTTTTTCACGTTCTATATATCCCGTCAAAATAACATTGTTGGACAAGCCTTTTGTTTGAATAATTTTTTCAAATTCTAGTTTTAATACACCTTCACCTGTAAACAGAAAAACAATATTTGGGTTTTCTTTTATTATTCTTTCTACAACAGCTAATAATATGCGATGTCCCTTCCACTCAATAAGACGTGCAACAGTTCCTATTACAATCTTATTTTGTAAATTAAATTTAATAATTAATTCATGTTTATACTCTTCTGTCGCATAAGACAACTTATCTAAAGGAATCCCATGATGAACAACATATAGCTTTTCTGGATTTGCTTTTTCTTTTTCAATAACAAATTGCTTACACTCATTAGAAACGGCAATAATATGAGTTGCTAGATAATTATTTAATTTATCGAATTTTACTCCTTTCTGAGCATAAAACCAATGGTAAGTAGTGTCCTGTTTTGTAATAAACCGGTATTTTATACCCGCTAATTTGGCAGCAATTAGAGCAGGAACTGAATCATCAAATAAATGAGGATGAACAACGTCTGGTTTTATTTTCTTAAACAATTTATAGAGTTCAACTATTGCTATTGCCCAACTTTTTTTTCTTTTATCACTTTCAAATGGCACCCAATAACATTCGCAATTAAATGCTCTCATTTCGTCAATCATTTCTGGTCTTGAATCATTTAGTGCAACGAACGAGAATTTGAATTCAGTGTTTCCCATTGATTTTTCTGCAAACCATAAAAAATATGGTACAGAACTATTATTTGCCATTAAAAAAAGAATATGCGTTTTCTTACTCCCCATCAATTAATGTTTCAATTTTTTTTATTGTTATTTCAAAAGTATGAGCTTTTGCGTAATCTATTCTTTTATTTATTAGCCCTGGATCTTCTCCATTCTTTATAAAATTTTCTATTAAATTACCTAGTTCAATTTTATCATTATTCATATATAATAAATAATCGTGATCCTCATACTTACTCAATTTTGTACTAAAAATTGGTTTTCCTTGAGCAAAATATTGCAACATCTTGTGACTTGAAATGTTATTGCCTGGAAAGTTAACATCCTTAAAAAGAAAACAAAAATCAGCATTTGTTATATAATCCTTTAGTTCTTTAAACGGCTTCTCTCCATGGTAGATTGCATTAGGAAATTGACCAGAAAATAATTCTAATGGGGCTTTAGTAAAATGAGTCTCAATAATTTTTCCTACAAAATGAAATATTATGTCTGGAAATCTATTGAGTATATAAAAAGCCATCTCATAATCAGTTCTTAAATCTATGTTTCCAACATAAACACCTGATTTAATTTTACTGCTATTATTTGCTGTAATTGTTGATGGAAATTCCTCAGTAGCTATTGCATGTGGAATTACATGAACATTATTATTTAACGCATAAACTCCATCTGCAATATCTTTAGCTACACACAATAATAATTGAGCTTTTTTAGCAATAATAGTTTCTGCAGGATAAGTAAATCGATATTTATCTACCAAATGAAGAATAATCATTTTTGGGTTTAGGATTTCTGGGCTTGTTAATCGAATTGGATCAAAAGTCCAGAAAATAGGGTTTGAAAGCTTTTTTCTTTTCAAAAAAATAAATATTTTTTTGAAAACGAATCTCTCATTTAAAATTCTTAGAAATTCAAATCTAACTGGTAAAATATTTTTGTAAGTAATGACATAAAGATTATTAGCTATTTTAAGTTCAGTAACATTCTTTCTAAAAATATTAAATGGGTTAAATTTATCTGGAGGATTAACAAAATAAACAGTATTTTTTTTTGATAATTCCCATGCATAATTATGCTTAGAGTACCAAGTATCTCCCCATTCTTCGTTAGAAACTATTAATATTGTTTGATTTTCTAATTTCATAACGTTAAGAAAAAATGGATTTTATCTTTTTTAGAATTTTATCGTGTCTGGTAAGATAACTTGGGTATTTAAAATGTGATACAGGTTCCTGTTTCATCCAATCGTCAAATACTTCTTCTGATACACCAAGTTTCTTAACCACATATCCCTTGTCTAATATTGTCTGTTCTGTATCCCATGTATTCTCTTGAAGTTCCTTTAAAGCATTCTCTCTTGTAATTTGATTAGAACAGATTAAAGAAGATAAATGAGCTTTTCTCTTATCAACATTAAATTTTACAGGTAAAATATAGTTTTGATAAAATCTTGTGAAAATTGACTCACTATGTTTTGATCCATAATTTTTCCAACCAACCTTATCAATAAGTATGGCTTCTGCCTGTTCTTTGTTATAGGAAATATAATTAAGCAAATCTATTTTTGTAATTCTATTTAATTTCCATTGTTTATATAATGTTATATAATTGAGAATTGGTAATGTTTTTAACCTTACCTCACCAAATTTTTTATGTATTGCTTTTATATTTAATCCATCTAATTTCCAATGATACCAATCAGAAGGTAAAATTGACTCTGTTGCTACATTATGTCCTGAGAACACATAACTAACATCGTATTTTTCTACAGCTTTGTTAAAAACAGCAAGAATAGCATGGTCTGTAATCAACTCTATATCAATTACCCCTGCCTTGAAAAAGGAAAGTTGAACATCCTTGAATTCCTCCCAATCATTTACATAGGTATACAAATCAACATTTAATTTTTTTAACAACATTTCTATATTTTGAGTCGCTATTTCACTATTCCATCCATTATCATAATGCACTGCTAATGGTCTCAAACCAAATTCTACTAACTTATAAACTAGAAAAGCACTATCAATTCCACCACTAATACCTACAATACAATCGTATTTTTTATTTTTATTTTCTTCTTTAATTTGCTGAATTAAAGACGCTAAATTTTTAGAATTATATTTTTCAGTTGTAGCTTCATTATCAATATGACTGAAGTAGTCACTACAATAATTGCAATAATTATTCTCATCAAATTGAATATTAGAATCATTCAAATTGTCCATAATACATCTACTACATTGATTATAACCATCTGAATCTCTCACAGATTTGACCTTATTATCTTTATTCGGATTATGACCTAACATGTTTTTATATAGAACTTCTAACTTTCCAATTTCTAAATCTAAATTACCATTTTGCATCACTGCACTATAACCACTAGTAGTTTTTCTCTCCACAACATCTCTTGGGAGTTGAAGAATTTCTATTATTTTATCACATACGCTCTCGGGTGTAACAGTATCTAATTTCCAAACTGTTTTCTCATTATATAGATCTTTGTCATAGCTCACATTACCCATAATTAAAGGTTTCTGAGCAAGTAATGTTTCCATTCCAGTTACTGGAGAACCATCAGACTTCGGAATCATTATTACTACATCTGAATTTTTATATTCTTGAATTAACTGGTGGAACGTCAAACTAGGAAGTATAGTTACATATTCCAATATATTATTTTCATGTATTTTCTTAACAATAGAATTATAATAATCTTCTCCTGTACAATAATTTATTAAAACTAATTTTAATGGAAGATTGTTCATCTTTTGTTTTAATAATACAAACCCATCAATAATAACATCTATATTATACAATGGCTGCATTGCCCTACAAGAAAAAATAGTGGTCTCTTTATATTGTTTTTCAGATTTATTATAAACTTCAAGAAATTCATTACAATTTACTCCTGTTCTGATTATTGATAACTTATCTTCATCTTTAATAAATTCTCTTATTACATTTTGTTGATTAACAGAAGTGGAAGTTATAAATTTTGCAGATTTAAAAGCTTTTCGTATTTCTAATCTCAATAAAAAAGCTATCAAACCTTTAATCGGTTCCCTTAAAAATGATGGTTTATTTTGGTAATCAACCAACATATCAGAACCATAAGTGGTAATTATATGATTATTAAACTTTGTATGATAAGCCCATATAGAGTAAGGCCAAGCATAAATACTATGTAAAATATCTATTTTTTCTGTTTCAATAATCTGTTGAAGCTTTTTTATTACTTGTTTTTTTTCTCGGAAATGACGATATGTATATGTTTGTGGAAGGATACTATAAATTCGAATATTCTTATTGTCTAAAAAAATGTTCTTACCTTGATTGTCTATCGTAGCAAAAATTATTATTTCATGCTCCCTAGATAAATAATCAATCCACTTAAAATTATGAGAATCATCAATACTTGAAATAAAGGCCAATTTCATAGATAACAAACTAGATAATATTAAGTTTTCTTTTAATTCTGTTTATTATCCACTGTGGATTTAAATACTGTGGTGGTGTAAGTTTTTTATATTCATATGTTCTCTTTTTTCTAATTTGATAAAAGTCATATTCATTAGGCTGCCACATGTCATAAGAAAAAAACGATGTTATTTCTAAATTGTTACTCTCAAAAATAGGTAACACATCCTTTAAATAAACAGGGATTTCTACTAATTGCATGACTTCTGAGAAATTTTCTATAGCATACTTATGTGCCTCAGGAGCAGGGATATTGATTAACAACTGAGTACTTTCACCCATTTGTAAAGCACACAATTTTATTATTTCAGGTCTATATTCCGTTTGAATGTGTTCTAAAACATCAAACAATACAATATAATCATAATCTAATTTGGGAAAAGAATGGTTGGTTGAATCAGCAACAATAAATTCAACATTTTTAAATTTTTGATTATAACTTTTTGAAATCTCAATACTTTTAGGACTAATATCTGATGCAATGAGTTTACCACTTTTAACTAAAGGAGCCATTAAATTAGTCATAGTTCCAATACCACAACCTATTTCAAGAATCTTAGAATCAGGTTTTATTCCTAATCGTTTTAATTGTTCAATTAAAAAATAATGTCTTTCATTATGCCACATCTTTTCCTGACGGACAGAGTATTCATCATAAAATTTCGCAACTTCCTCTGGTGATTTCATAAATTTAATAGATTGTATATTTTATGCTTGATTACTAAAACATCATCTTTTGTAACAATTAAGATATTTTTCAAATTTAAATCAAATTTAGATTTTAAAAAAATTACCACTACCACAGTAATACTAAAATAAGAAATTGAAGTCGCAATACTTGCACCAATTTTACCATATAATGGAATTAAAATAAAATCAAGAATTATAGCTACAACCATTCCTGTTGTAGATGCAATCAAATTGTAAATAATTTTATTCTTTGCAATAAAATAGACTGCTAACACCTTACTAACGCTTGCCATTAATATCCCAAAAGAAATAATTCTAAAAGATAAAACTGAGTTGCTAAATTGAGATCCATAGATTGGAAAAATATAACTCGCAAACAAACAAGTAATAAACAAAAGGCTAAAAGTTAAACTGAAATTTATTCTTGAAAAAAACTTAAAAATATTTATGCTGTCTTTTGAATGTTCCGAAGTTAAAAATGGAGCTAAAACAGTTGCTATTGGTGTGGATACGTACCAAAACATTTGCCCCATACCAACTGCTTGAGCATAATAACCTAGTTCTTCAACACCGTCATAATGTTCAACTACCCAATAATCAATTCTATAGGTTATAAAACTTACCATATAAGCCAAATGACCCAATGAAATAAACACCAATACAGGTCGTATATCTTCCTTAAAATTTAATTTGAAATCGGGCCAAACATTAAAGAATTTAAAAAATAAAAATAAATGAATACCAAAATTTACTACTACCAAACACATTGATATTAGCAGTATATCATCTACATTAATGCCACCATATTGGTACTTATATAAAAAATAACAAGTCCCAAAAACTAAGAAATTTAAACATCCGTTAAAAATGGTGATAAAATTTATTATTCTAAAATTTGATATTCCTTGAAAGAAGGATAATATCAATGAATTAAAATTAATTAAGGTAAAAGATATTATAATGTACCAATAGTGAAATGATTGGTCATAGTTACTAGGAAAAACGAAGGACTTGCTAAAATAAAACTTAATTGTTAAAAGTAATCCCAAGAGAATTATCAATCCAACTGCAATAATTAAGAGTCCTACTGCCAATAATTTCTCAGTTAAGACATGCTTAGATGATACAAAATAAACAATGGCAGTAGTTATCGCAAAGCTAAAAAAAAGCACAAAAAGATCAATATCAGCTTGAAAAATTGACAGAACACCTTTTCCTTCTGCCTTTACTATAAGTGTAATAAAAAGGTTGGTAAAAAAAATTAGTACAAATGCTGGAATTTGAGTCAGAAAAGTGAAATATATGTTTTTTTTTACGCTCAAAAGGGTTTATTATTATCATTGATAATTACTATCTTACTATAGAATAAATGTTGAATCACAAAAGCAATATTACATAAATTTAAACTTCTCTTTTAAATTTATACTTTTACATATCGTTTTGATGAAACCAATGAAAATTCTAACCATACTTGGTGCCCGACCACAATTTATAAAAGCTGCTGCTTTAAGTAGAGCATTTAGAAATTATGCAGAAATAAAGGAAGTGATTGTTCATACAGGTCAACACTTTGACCAAAACATGTCAGACATCTTCTTCGAAGAAATGGAAATTCCAAAACCTGATTATTATTTAGACATCAACTCACTCAATCATGGTGCTATGACGGGAAGAATGATGGAGAAAATTGAAGTCATTATTGAAAATGAAAATCCTGACTGTGTGTTGGTGTATGGGGATACCAATTCAACATTAGCGGGTGCAATAACTGCAAAAAAAAGATACATAAAATTAATACATGTTGAAGCTGGATTAAGAAGTTTTAACATGAATATGCCCGAAGAAATAAATCGAATATTAACTGATAGAATTTCTGACTACTTGTTCTGCCCCACTCCTCAAGCACAAAAAAACTTAATAGAAGAGGGTTTTGCTAATTTTGATTGTAAAGTTGAAGTGGTTGGCGACGTAATGGAAGATGCTGTTCGTTTTTATAGCGAAAAAGCAAATCAAGTTTCCAAAATTTTGATTGAAAACAATTTGAAAGAGTATGTTTTATGCACCATTCACCGACAAGAAAACACAGATGATTTGGATAGATTGACTCAAATTATTAATGCCATCAACGAAATTAGTTCAACTATTCAGGTCATTCTTCCGTTGCATCCAAGAACCAAAGCAATCATTTCGAAAAACAACCTACAATTAAATGCAAAAATAATAGACCCTATAGGTTATTTAGATATGCTAAACTTAACAAAAAACGCCAAATTGATATTAACCGATAGTGGTGGATTGCAAAAAGAGGCTTTTATGCTAAAAAAATTCTGCATTACCTTACGTGATGAAACCGAATGGGTAGAATTAGTGGAAAATGATGTGAACTTCCTAGCTGGAGCAAATACAAAAAAAATAGTTTCATTAGCTTTAGAAAAATTACAAACTCCATTTACTTGTAATAAAAATCTTTATGGTGGTGGGAAAGCTTCGGAAAAAATTGTAGATTACTTACTAAAATCACAAAAATGAAAATACTCATTACAGGCGGATCAGGATATATTGGCTCTCATACCATTATAGAAATTTTAGAGAAAACCAATTGGGAAGTTATTGCTATTGACAATTATTCTAATTCTTCTGAAAAAACTTACCAACGAATCGAAAAAATTACTGGAAAAAAGATTAACTATTATAACATCGATTTAACCGATTTATTGCGTACAGAAAAGGTTTTTCATGAAAATAAAGACATCATAGGTATTATTCATTTTGCTGCTTTTAAATCAGTTCCAGAATCGGTTGAAAAACCCTTGTTGTATTACCACAACAACCTCAACTCATTAATTAACATCTTAAAATGTCAAGCAAAATTTAACATTCCCAATTTAATATTTTCATCCTCATGTTCGGTTTACGGAAACCTCGATGAGTTGCCTGTTACTGAAAGTACGACATTAAATAAACCCGAATCTCCTTATGCCTTTACCAAACAAATTGGCGAAAAAATAGTAGATGACTTTATTAAAGTCAATAACAAATTAAAAGCAATTTCGTTGCGTTATTTTAATCCTGTTGGAGCACATAAAAGTGGTTTGAATGGTGAATTGCCTTTATCGAGACCAAACAATTTGGTTCCATACATTACTCAAACAGCTATTGGAAAACTTGAAAAACTTACCGTATTTGGTGGAGATTACAAAACATCAGATGGTACTTGTATCAGAGATTATGTTCATGTTTGCGATATCGCGGCTGCTCATGTACAAGCTTTACAAAAATTGATTTCTGATAAAAACTTCCCGAACCATAGCATTATTAATTTAGGGACTGGTGTTGGGGTTAGCGTATTAGAAGCTATCCATGCATTCGAAAAAGTAAGCAATCAAAAACTCAATTATTTTATTGGTAATAGAAGAGATGGGGATGTTGCTGCCATTTATGCCAATAACGATTTGGCAAAAAAAATGTTGAACTGGACACCAAAATACGATATTGATGAAATGATGCTTTCAGCTTGGCTTTGGGAACAAAACTTAAATAAGGAGAAATAAAAAAAGCCTCAGATTTCTCTAAGGCTTCTAGTAGTGGGGGCCCGACTCGAACGGATGTCCGTCAGCTGACGGATATGAACCCTAATTCTTTTATTTTTTTCCAAACAAATGCTCGACCTTTGCTTGTTTTTAATTCTTTCTCTCTCTTCATAACAGCTTGCTTGGTTTCAAAACTTTCATAAAAAGCAACTTCCCATGGTCTATATTTCACAGTATAACCTTTTGTTGCTTTTTCATTGTGAGATAAAAACCTATCTGCTAAATCAAAAGTATAGCCAATATAAATTTTATTGAACTGTTTTGAATATAGAACGTAAACTTTATACATAATAAAACAAAAAAATCCTAAATTTCTTTAGGATTTTAAGTAGCGGGGGCCCGACTCGAACGGACGACCTTCGGGTTATGAGCCCGATGAGCTACCAACTGCTCTACCCCGCGATATATTTTGAGGATTACCGCTAATCCTTTTTTCATTTCTTTCAACTCGAACAAACGTCCGCCAGCTGACGGATATGAGCCCGATGAGCTACCAACTGCTCTACCCCGCGATATATTTTAAGAACTATACTTTCTTTTATTGGGCTGCAAATATAATATTTAGTTTCTTTGTAATCAAATTTATTCCCATAAATAATGCACAAATCAGGCTTTGTAAACATAATCGGCAACCCAAACGTAGGAAAATCAACCCTTATGAACGCCTTGGTGGGCGAACGTTTATCTATCATTACCTCTAAAGCACAAACAACTCGTCATCGTATTTTGGGAATTGTTAACGACGAAAACCACCAAATTGTATTTTCTGATACTCCTGGAGTTTTAGAACCTGCCTATAAAATGCATCAAAGTATGATGACTTTTGTAAAATCGGCTTTGTCGGATGCAGATGTCATTTTATTTATGGTGGAGGTAAAAGAAAATCGTTTTAGAGATACCGATATTTTAAATAGCCTTAAAAAAACCGATACCCCCATCCTTTTGTTAATCAATAAAATTGATGAAGTTGACCAACTATTTTTAGAAGAAAAAGTGGCTTTCTGGAAAAAAGAAATCCCTAAAGCAGAAATTTATCCACTCTCTGCTCTACATAATTTTAATATCGAAAATATTTTTGAACGCATCAAAGAATTGTTGCCTGAAGGCGAACCTTATTATGACAAAGATGCTTTAACCGATAAACCCGAAAAATTTTTTGTTGCTGAAATTATTCGTGAAAAGATTTTATTGAATTACCAAAAGGAAATTCCCTACTCTTGCGAAGTAGAAGTGGAAGAATACAAAGAGTTTGAAAAGATTGTAAGAATCCGTGCAAACATTATAGTAGCTCGAGAATCTCAAAAAGGAATTATTATTGGACATCAAGGAAAAGAATTGAAGAAAATTGGAACAGAAGCCCGAAAAGACATCGAAACATTTGTCCAAAACAAAGTATTTCTCGAATTGTATGTAAAAGTGAGCAAAGACTGGAGAGACAACGACAATCAGTTGAAACGATTTGGATATAATCAGTAACCAGTGTTCAGTTCGCAGTTGTCAGCCAACAAAAGGAAAGTAACATGCAACTCTCATCAACTTTAATGTGGCAAAAAATCGTTAATTTTGTTGCCTTAAATAAACCCCTTATCAAAAATGAGCAACATTGTAGCAATAGTAGGTCGTCCAAACGTTGGAAAATCTACCCTATTTAACAGATTAACCGAAAGTAGACAAGCCATTGTTGACGAAGCAAGTGGTGTTACCCGTGACAGACATTACGGAAAGGTAGATTGGGCAGGGAAAGAATTCACCCTTATTGACACTGGTGGTTATGTAAAAGGTTCGGGTGATATTTTTGAAGAAGAAATAAGAAAACAAGTCATCATTGCAATTGAAGAATCCGATTTATTGGTTTTTGTTGTTGATGTGACAAGCGGATTAACTGATTTAGACGAACAAGTAGCCAATGTTTTGAGAAGAAGTAAGAAAAAAATTATTCTGGTTTCGAATAAAGTAGATAATAACAATAGAATACCCGATTCAAGTGTATTTTATGGAATGGGTATTTCTGATGAAATTTTCAATGTGTCATCAGTTAGCGGAAGCGGAACAGGTGAATTGTTGGATGAAATTGTAAAAAATTTAGAAGAAAAACCTGAGGAAATAGATGATGATGGTTTATTAAAATTAGCCATTGTGGGGCGTCCAAATGTTGGAAAATCTTCGTTAACCAATGCACTATTAGGCAATGAAAGAAATATTGTTACCAGCATTGCCGGAACAACTCGAGATGCTATTTCTACCCGATTTAGTGCTTTTGGTTTCGATATGAAACTAATAGATACTGCTGGTTTAAGAAAAAGAGGTAAAGTAGAAGAAGATTTAGAGTTTTACTCCGTAATGCGTTCCATTAGAGCCATCGAAAATTCTGATATTTGTTTGTTGATGATTGAAGCCAGCGAAGGAATTATGGCTCAAGATTTGAATATTTTAAACCTTATTGTAAAGAACAAAAAAGGGGTTGTAATTGTGGTAAACAAATGGGACATCGTAGAAAAAGAAAGTAACACCGCTAAAGATTACGAAGAAGCTATTCGACACCGACTTGCTCCCTTTAATGATATTCCAATTGTTTTTACATCGGTAACAAAAAAGCAGCGTGTAATTAAAGCCCTTGAAGAAGTGGTAAAAGTTTACGAAAATAGAACTAGAAAAATAGTAACTTCAAAGCTTAACGATTTAATGCTCCCCATTATTTTAAAATATCCACCACCGGCAATAAAAGGAAAATACATCAAAATTAAATTTGTTAGTATGCTTCCTACCCTCGCTCCTACTTTTGTGTTTTATTGTAATTTACCTCAATATGTTAAAGAGCCTTACAAACGATTTTTAGAGAATAAAATCCGAGAAAACTACCGTTATTCTGGTGTGCCGATTCAAATTTTTATGAGAAAAAAATAACCTATTAACTTCCCCTCTTGAGAGGGGTTAGGGGTGTGTATTTATAAAAAATCTTCAAAATTCCACATGAAAATTTTTCTTACCATATCAATGCTCATTGTTTCTAACATTTTTATGACCATTGCTTGGTATGGTCATTTAAAATGGTTTAACAAATGGAACTTGCTTTGGGTAATTTTAATTAGTTGGAGTTTTGCATTGGTGGAATACATGTTTCAAGTACCTGCAAACAAAATTGGATTTGAAGGTAATAGTGGTCCATTTAGCTTGGTTCAACTTAAGGTTGTTCAAGAAATCATCACTTTAGTAGTTTTTTCGGCATTTTCCGTAATTGTATTTAACTCAAAAATTACTTCCAATCACCTTATTGGCTTTTGTTTTTTAATTCTTGCTGTTTATTTTATTTTTAAAAAATAGTTCGTATTAACTTACAATTATTGAACTCTTAAACAAATTCATTTTTTCTATCGCAACCAAATAAAAGCATTCTAGAGGTATTTCTTTGTAGAGTTTGGCTATCTTTGGTAAAGTTGATATGCAAACAAAACTTTATCATTATCATTTTTTAAGTATGTTTTTAGTAGTCATGCTACTCTCATGTGGCTCGACAAAAAAAGGAACTACTGATAACATAAATGAAAATTGCAACACCGATAAAATTAAGTTTAAGCTTACTATTTTTAACAAACAAGGTTTGGTTGGTGAAGACGATGGAAAAGTGGCTCTCGATTATGAGTTTTGTGTTCCAAATCAAGTAGCGTATTTAACCAAAATTCGTGAAATTGATTCAAGCATTAAACCACTAAATGGAAAAGGCAGAACAAAATGTGCAGAAAACCACATCGTAATGATTGGAAATTCTTACAACAAAGACATTAAAAAAATATTATGCAATCTATCTCAATTAGAATATGTTACAGAAATCAATCAAGTTTATTGGGAATAAAAATTTAAACCCATGAACTACGTAGCACTCATGAATACTTTGAACTAAAATAAAAAACCATGAATAATAACTCTATCTTACTAGCAGCACTATTTTTTATAACAATATCAGTAACAGCTCAAAAACCAGAAGTTTACAGCAAAGCCCGAATTTATTACAATTCTGTTGAAGAATTTCAAAAATTAGTGCAAAGTGGAATTGCTATGGATCACGGCAAACACAAAAAAGGTGTTTTTTTTGAAAGTGATTTTTCAGAAACAGAAATTAATATTGCTCAAAACCTTGGTGCAACAGTTGAAATATTAATTAATGATGTTCAACAATATTATATCGAAAGAAACCAAAATACTAAAACCGCTACCTTAAAAAATACCACTTGTTCAAATTCTGGTAGCAGTACTCCTACTTATACCAATCCTACCAACTACAATCATGGTTCAATGGGAGGTTTTTTAACTTACGCCGAGGTAATGCAAGAAATTGATAGCATGACTTTATTGTATCCAAACCTAATAACAGCAAGATCTCCGATAGATACGTTTACTACTCACGAAGGAAGAAACTTGTTTTGGGTAAGAATGTCGGATAACGCAAATACCAAAGAAAGTGAACCAGAGATTTTATACGATGCTGTTCATCATGCTAGAGAAGCCATTTCCATTCACCAAATGATTTATTACATGTGGTATTTATTGGAAAATTATGCTACTAACCCACAAATTCAAGCTATTTTAGACAATACCGAGTTGTATTTTGTTCCATTTGTAAATCCCGATGGATTTTTATACAACGAATCAACTAACCCTAGTGGTGGAGGTATGTGGCGTAAAAACAGAAGAGTGCATGGAAATGGCGATTTTGGTGTGGATAATAACAGAAACTATGATTATACCGATAGCACATTAGGAACTACATGGGGAACGGTTGGTATTTCAACAAATACCAATAGTGATGTACATTGTGGTCCTTATGCTTTTTCTGAGCCGGAAAATAATGCCATGAGATGGTTTGTAGAACAACACGACTTTAAACTGGCTTTAAACTTTCATTCTTATAGTAATTTATTGTTGTATCCTTTTGGCTTTCAAACGGGATTATACTGCCCAGATGATACTACATTTTATGCTATTTCCGAAGAAATGGTTGCCGAAAACAATTTTTCCAATTCACCAGGTTGGGCACTTTACGAAACTTCTGGAGGTTCTGATGATTGGATGTATGGCGAAACGCTAAATCACAACAAAATTTACTCATTTACCCCAGAAATAGGTTCTGGAGCACAAGGTTTTTGGCCCATAGAAGCAGATATCGACCCTTTATGCCAAGGCATGATGCACCTTGATTTAACCGCAGCACACTTGGTTAATAATTATGCTAAAGCCACTGATTTACAACCATTAATGATGCAAAATCAAAATGGATTTTTATATTATGATATTCAACGTTTAGGATTAAATGGATCAGGTGATTTCACAGTTTCAATATCTCCAGTTTCAGCAAATATTTTAAGTTTAGGAAGTCCAAACACACATTTGGGAATGAGTTTAATCCAAACCATTACCGATTCCATTAGTTATTCTCTAAGCCCATCTATTGTTTCTGGAGATTTAATTACTTATGTGATAGTGCTTGACAATGGATTATTTACCATAAATGACACCATTACAAAGACCTTTGGAACTCAACAAGTCATTTTTTCTGACAACGCAAACAATTTAACCAATTGGGTAGTTTCACAAACTTGGGGTACAACCAACGCCACCTTTTATTCTCCTTCAAGCTCAATTACTGATTCACCCACCGGAAATTATAGTGATGGTGTTAATAAAACCATAACACTCTCAAATCCTATAGACTTAACCAATGTTATTTCTGCAAACCTGTCGTTTTATGCAAAATGGGCAATTGAAGCAGGTTGGGATTATGTTCAAGTGGAAGTTTCTACCAACAATGGTGCTACATGGGAACCTCAATGTGGAAAATATACCCACTCTGGTAATTCTGATCAAGATTTTAATAAACCTCTTTACGATGGATTCCAAAGCAGTTGGGTACTCGAAGAAATTGATTTGAGTCAATATTTAGGACAAAACATTAAAATTCGTTTTCAAATAGTTTCTGATGGAGGTGTAACCGAAGACGGTTTCTATTTTGATGACTTTCAAATCAATGTGGTTTATGGTTCAACTGGAATAGAAAACCTAACAGAAAATGGAGCTTTTCTTGGAGAAAGTTATCCGAATCCTACAAAAAACAGGGCAACAATAAATTATTTGTTACCTAAAAATAGCCATGCTGCAAATTTTGTTGTAACCAATACTGTGGGAGAAGAAATTTATAGAACAACCGTTTCTCCAAATAATAATAAAATTGATATTTCGACACTTGGTTGGGCTCAAGGAGTTTATTACTATTTTATAGAAAGTGAAAACAAAAAAACAACAAGCAAAAAAATGGTGGTATTAAATTAATATCAATGAGTAATACATCTTTCAATTTTTTTTATACTTTTAAAAAATGAAGAAATGTATTGCTTTAATCTTCTTTGTTTCATTTTTTAATTTTTCTTTTGCCCAGTTAACAGCAGACCAGCAAAAGAAAATAGACTCGTTATATCACGAAGTTATAACCTCTAAATTCGACACTAGTATTGCAGCTTCTTTAGTTGCGATGTCCGAAGTAATGTTTGTTTATCACGTCGACACGCTTATTCCACTCTGCAACAGAGCGATAGAGATTTGCGAAAGGAATTTGAAAAGGAAAAATCTTGCCAAAAAGGAAATCAACTCATTTAAATTAACTCAATCGGCTGCCATTAACAACATAGGTTATGTATATGGAAATTATGGCGATATGCAAAAGCAACTTGAATATTTTGAAAAAAGTTTAAAAATAAAAGAAGGAATTGACGATAAAAAAGGATTAGCATCAACATTAAACAATGTTGGTTATGCACATAAACTTTTAGGAAATCTAAAAAAAGCCATTGAGTACTATGATAGAAGCTTAAAAATAAAAGATGAAATTGGCGACAAAAAAGGGACTTCCTCTTCCTACCTAAATATTGGTTCTTTGTACGAAAGCCAAGGAGAAATTGATAAGGCTCTAGAATATTACCAAAAGGCGTTAAAAATTCAAGAAGAATTAAAGGACTTATACATCAAAGCAATTGCATTAAACAATATTGCTTACATCTATTTTCAAAAAAAAGAATATGAGAAAGCATTCGATTTTAACTTTAAAAGTTTAAAAATAAGACTTGAAATTCAAGATCAAAAAGGTATTGCAAATTCATATCACAACATTGCTCTGGCTTATAAAGAAACTGGAAAACTCGATTCGGCTCTAACATATTACCAACTAAGTTTGAAAATGAAAGAAATTCAACGTGATTTATTTGGTATTCCTCCAACATTAACTAACATTGGATATGTGTGGTACGAATTAGGCAACATCCAAAAAGCTAAACAATTTGGGCTAAAAAGTTATGAAATTGCTAAAAAAACTAACATTACACATAGCATGATGAAAGCGGTTATGCTATTACAAAAAATTTATAGTAAAGAAAAAAATTACACCAAAGCATACGAGTTGATTTCAATTTATTATCAACTAAGAGATAGTATGGTAAACGAAGAAAATAAAAAAGCAGCATTAAAACAAAATATACAGTACGAATATGAAAAAAAAGCTGCCGCAGATAGTGTTGTCTTTGCCAAAGAAAAAGAGATAAAAGAAATTGAAATATCTAAACAAAAAGCTGAACTAAAAGCAAAACGAAATCAACAATATGCATTATATGGAGGCTTAATATTAGTTCTTCTTTTTGCAGGTTTTATCTTTAATCGCTTTAAAGTTTCTCAGCAACAAAAACAAGTAATAGAAAAGCAAAAACTCTTGGTTGAAGAAAAAAACAAAGAAATTACTGATAGTATTAAATATGCTAAACGAATACAAAATGCTATTTTACCACCAACTAAACTAGTTAAAGAATATCTGCCTCAATCGTTTATTTTATACAAACCCAAAGACATTGTTGCAGGTGATTTTTATTGGATGGAACATAAAAATGGCAAAATTCTTTTTGCAGCAGCAGATTGTACTGGGCATGGTGTGCCGGGAGCAATGGTAAGTGTGGTTTGCAATAATGGGTTAAATCGTTCGGTTCGTGAACATGGTTTAATCGATCCTGCAGAAATTTTAAATAAAACCCGAGAAATTGTAATTGAAGAATTCGAAAAAAGTGATGAAGAAGTAAAGGATGGTATGGATATAGCTCTTTGCTCTCTTTCAGGGAATCAATTACAATATGCAGGAGCAAATAACCCTTTGTGGATTGTAAGAAATGGTGAAATAATTGAAACCAAAGCCGATAAACAACCTATCGGAAAATATGCCGAGCAAAATCCTTTTACCACACACACCTTTGAACTTCAGCCTAACGACAGCATGTATATTTTTACCGATGGTTTTCACGATCAGTTTGGTGGAGATAAAGGCAAAAAATTTAAAGCCTCAAAAATGAAAGAGTTAATTCTTTCCATACAAGAAAAAAATATGGATGAACAAAAAAATATTGTCAATTCGTCATTTGAAAAATGGAAAGGAGATTTAGAACAAGTTGATGACGTTTGCATCATAGGTGTTAGAATTTGAGGTAAAGTTTATCCTGAGTTTAACGAAGAGTGTGATTGGTGTTAAAATTTAAATCATGAAAAAATATAAATATATTTTCCTACTTCTTGTAGCTCTATTTCCTTTAAAGCAAACATTTACACAAAACTTTAATGCCGAAGAGCAACACATTATTGATAGTTTAAATGCAATTATAAGCAACCCTAACAGCCACGATACATCTTTGGCAGGTGCATATATAGATTTATCTGGAGCATTATATGTTTCAAATTTAGACACCATGATTCCACTTTGCAATAAAGCTGAAGCTATTGCATTAAAGGCATTAAAAAACAATCCAACCATTGCAATTAAAAATAGTTTATTAAAATCACTATCTGGAGCTTATAATAACAAAGGATTTATTTATTATAATCAAGGAGATATTCATAAAGGGTTAAAATTTATTTTAAAAAGTTTAGATGTAATTAAAAAACTAGGTGATAAAGAAGGTCTTGCTACAGGTTTAAACAATGTAGGATATATTTTTAATGATTTAGGTGATGTTGAAAAAACCATTGATTATTATCATCAAAGCCTAAGAATTGAAGAAGAAATTGGAAATAAAGAAGGTATAGCTACTAGTTTAAATAACATTGGTTTTATTTATTCTGGACAAGGCAACATTGAAAAAGCTTTGGAATACTATTATAAAAGCTTATATATATATCAGGAGCTCAACAACAAACACAATATTTCTAGAAGTTTTAACAACATTGGTAGCGTAATTGAAAATAAAGGAGATCTGAATACTGCTCTTGAGCTTTACCAAAAAAGTTTAACAATAAGTCAGGAATTAGGAAGTAAAAAAGGAGTATCGAACAGCTACATGAGTATTGGTTTGTTGTATGAGAAAAAAGGTGAAATTGATACTGCATTATCTTATTATAAAAATAGTTTACAACTTCGAGAAGAGCTTGATGATAAAGATGGAATAACGATGTCTTTAAACGGAATTTCAAAATTGTTAATAGAAAAAAACAACATAAATGAAGCTAAGGAAATAGCTCTTAAATCTTTAAAAATCTCACAAGAATTAGGTTTTCCAAAAAACATTCAAATCGTTGCAAGTCTTTTAAGTCAAATTTATGAGAAAGAACACAACGGAATGAAAGCTTTAGAAATGTATAAACTATCGTTGTTAATGAGAGATAGTGTAAATAATGAAAGCACTCAGAAAGCAACAACCATGCAACAAGCTAAATATAATTATGAAAAACAAAAAACAATTGATGACATCGCAAATTCTTTAGCATTAAAAGAGAAACAAGACGAAAAGGAAAAACAAAAAATACTTACCCTTTCAACTGCTGGAATTCTTGTCCTTGTCATCATTTTCTTAGTGTTTGTTTTTAACCGACTTCAAGTAACTAGAAAACAAAAGAAAAAAATTGAAGTTCAAAATACCGAACTAGAAGTTCAAAAAAAGATTGTTGAAGAAAAAAACGAAGAAATTACCGATAGTATTCATTATGCAAAAAGAATACAAGCTGCCATTTTACCTCCAGATAAAGTAGTTAAAGAATACCTAACCGAAAGTTTTATTTTATACAAACCAAAAGATATTGTTGCAGGAGATTTTTATTGGCTAGAACAAAAAAATGGTAAAATTTTATTTGCTGCCTGCGACTGTACTGGCCATGGTGTACCAGGTGCAATGGTAAGTGTGGTTTGTGTAAATGGCTTAAACAGAAGCGTTCGTGAACACGGCCTTACCGACCCTGGTGAAATTCTGAATAGAACCAGAGAAATTGTTATACAAGAATTTGAAAAAAGCGAAGACGAAGTAAAAGACGGGATGGATGTTGCATTGTGTAGTTTAGAGTTTAAAATTGCGAGTTGTGAGTTGAAATATGCTGGAGCAAACAATCCATTATGGATAATTAGAAAAGATGCAAGCGATGTAGAAGAAATAAAACCTAACAAACAACCTATTGGCAAATATTCACATGCCGAACCTTTTAAAACACACACTCTTGAGTTAGAAAAGGGCGACAGTATTTATATATTTTCGGATGGTTATGCAGATCAATTTGGTGGTCAAAAAGGGAAAAAATTTATGTTACGTTCATTAAAACAATTGCTCCTTTCCGTCCAAAATAAAGAACTCTCGGAGCAAAAACAGATTATTAATTCAACTTTCGATAATTGGAAAGGAGATTTAAATCAAATTGATGATGTGTGTATTATCGGTGTGAGAGTTTGACAAAGTCAATTCTCGAACGCCAAATAATACCAATCCCGATGTATATCGGGATATATTGGTGTACGAATTTAATCGTGCCTTACATTTTTTAAAATTCTAAAAACGTGCAAAACTGCTGGAAAAACTGCGTCCATACTTTCTTTAGCACCGTTAGTAGAGCCCGGTAATGCCAATACCAAACTTTCACCAATAACCCCTGCTACACTTCTGCTTAACATCGAATAAGGTGTTCGGTCTTGCCCATAACTGCGAATGGCTTCATCAATTCCTGAAATTTCACGTTCTATTAATGGTTTTAAAGCTTCTGGTGTTACATCACGGCTCGATAATCCAGTCCCTCCAGTATAAATAATAAGGTTTGCTCCCTGTGCAACATAAAACTTAGCTTTTTCTTGAATTACCGAAATTTCATCAGGAATAACAATGTAGTCCATAATTTCGACACCACATTCTTCTAGTTTTTTAATGATGGCTTTACCTGCTTTATCCTCTTTTTGTCCTGCCGAAATGGTATCGGAACAAACAATAACAACTGCTTTTAAATCTTTACGGAATTTGTCTTTAAAGTCAGATTTTCCGCCTTTTTTCTCTACCAATTTTATGTGATGAATTTCAATTCCTTTATCGATTGGTTTTAGCATATCATACATGTTTAAAGCCACAACACTTGCACCGTGCATCGCTTCTACTTCAACTCCCGTTTTGTAAATGGTTTTTACCAAAATAGTAACCGTTATTTCCAAACCATTAATTTCGTAATCAATAGCAGTGTGTTCGATAGGCATCGGATGGCAATCAGCTAAAATCATTGCTGTATTTTTAACACCCAACAATCCCACGGCTTTACTCATGGCAAAAACATCTCCTTTTGGAACAGTTTTATTAATTATTGCATCAATTGTTTCTTGCTTACTCACTTTTACAACGGCTTGTGCTGTTGCTATTCTGAGTGTTGAAGTTTTACTCGTGATATCTACCATTTTTGTTATTTGTTACTGGTTTCTTGTTACTGGTTATTGGTTTCTTGTTGACTGAGAACTGCCAACTGAAAACTATTTATTCACTTTCCAAGTATGCGTTTCGTCTTCAAATATTTCTTTTCCAAAAACGGGTGCTTTTGCTTTAATTTCTTCTGTAATGTATCGACAAGCATCAAAAGCCATTGTTCTGTGTTTCGACGAAGTAAAAACGAACAAACAAAGCTCTCCAACCTTTACAATACCTTTACTGTGATAAATATGGGCACATGTTAAATCATATTTATCAAATGCCGATTCTCTAATTTCATCAAACACTTTATTAGCCATTTCTTCGTAAGCCGAATATTCAATAGCCGTAACTATTTTTCCGTCAATTTCATCGGCTCTAACCTGACCTAAAAAAATATCGTGTGCACCAATGTTGGTTTTTACTTGATGATGTGATATGGCATCGGCGATTTTTAAAGGAGTTATCGATCCTTCAACAAATACATTTTTAATTTTCTTTTCGCTCATTTTTATATTTTTTAATAGGCAGCCATGCCACCTGTTAGGTTTATCAAATTAGTATAACCATTATTTTTTAAAAATTCGATGGCTTTTAAACTTCTAACTCCATGCTGACAAATAACAACGGTTTTTTTTGTTTTGTAGATTTGTTCTAAACTAAACGGTATTTTTTGAAGAGGAATATTCAACACCTCATAGTTTTCAATTTTTGGTTGTTCCCATTCTTCTCTAACATCAAGCAGTTGAAGTGTTTCGTGTTGCATCAGTTCTTTTAATTCGGTTGATGATATTTCATCCTTCACTTGAATCGGCTTTATTCCACAAAACAAATCGTAATTGTTGTTTTCAAAATTCACTTTCGAAGCCAACACTTTTTCTACTTGTTCCTCACAACGGTTTATTTTTATTATTGTTGAACTACTTTGTAAAGCATCAAAAATCATTAATTTGCTAGATAATGGCGTCCCTATTTCCAAAATAATTTTAAGCACTTCGTTGGCCTGTTGTGTCCCAATTAAACCTGGTAAAACTCCTAAAACACCAACATCTGAACAATTTGGAACACTACCTGCTTTTGGTGGCTCAGGAAATAGGCAACGGTAAGTTGGTCCGCCTTGATAATTAAACACCGAAACTTGTCCTTCGAATTTATAAATTGCACCGTAAACCAATGGCTTTTGAGTAATCACACAAGCATCGTTTACCAAATACCGAGTCGAAAAATTGTCGGTTCCATCCACAACTACATCGTAATGTTTAAAAATTTCCAATGCATTTTTTGGAGTTACTTTTTCAGGATAAACCTCAAATTTTACATAAGGATTGAGTTGTTCCAATCTTGCTTTTGCAGTAATGGCTTTGTTTTTACCAATATCGTTGATGGTAAATAAAATTTGACGTTGCAAATTGGTTTCATCCACCACATCAAAATCTATTATTCCAATAGTTCCAACTCCTGCAGCAGTTATATATTGCAAAACAGGACAACCCAAACCACCAGCACCAATTACCAATACTTTGGCAGCTTTTAGTTTTTGTTGTCCAATTTCGCCCACTTTGTCTAAAAGTATATGACGACTGTATCTGTTTTTTTCGTTATTGGTTAACATAAGCCCCCCTAACCCCTCCAAAGGAGGGGAATTAGTTTCTTCATATTTTAATCTTTGTACCATTTCTAAATTCTCACATTTTCAAATTGCAACATTTCCACATTACATTTATCCTCCGGCAAAAGGTGGTAATAAAGCTATTTCATCATTTTCATTTATTATTGCAGTGTTTTCAGCAATCGACTGATTAACTGCAATTTTAAAACTCTTCAAATTTAAGTCAGGATATTTTTTTAATAATAATTCGACTAAAAGAGCAACAGCAATTTGTTGACTAGAAATTTCTACCTTTTCCTCTTGTTTGCCAATGGTTTCAGCAATCATCCCAAAATATTTTATACTAAGCGTCATTGTATTTCTTTAAATTCTGCTGGCGTGTTTACGTTTGTAAATTCTTTCTCATCAAATTCGTTGGCATCTACAATCTTTAAATTTACTTTTTCAAGAGCAATTTTAACTTTACGTTGATTTTGGTCTAATTCTTTTTTAAAAATGGTACTGCATTTTTTGTCATAAACACCTATCACTTGGTGTGTTTTATTATTTTTACTTGCAATGGTTACATCATAGCCGTTGCTTGATGCTACTATAAACTGTAACAATTGTTGACTCACAAAAGGAATGTCGCAGCTCAACACAATGTTTTTATGGTAAGTTGCATATTTAAGTCCGGTATAAATTCCTGCTAACGGGCCGGAATCCTTGATTAAATCAGCATATACTTTGCATCCAAAAATTTTATATTCGTCTTGATTAGAAATGATGATTATCTCATCAGTTATGTTTTTCAGCGTTTCAATCAGATAAACAATCATAGGTCTTCCATTCAGCTCCAACAACCCTTTGTCAGTACCCATCCTGGAGCTTTTGCCACCAGCTAATATAATTGCACCTACTTTCACTTAGCCAAATATTTTTTCTAATTCTTTGTCGAGATACACCTGACATTTTTTATTCAATTTTTCAAACAATTGAATCATTTTTAAACCTTCATCAGTTACCTGAGTTCCCCCACCTCCTGCACCTCCGGAGATTCTAACTACCAAAGGCTGTTCTGCAGACTTATTCATGGTGTTTATCATTTCCCAAGCTTTTTTGTAACTCATGTTCATTTGTTTGGCAGCAGCACTGATTGAACCTGAAACAATAATTTCTTTAAGCAAAGCAATTCTGCCTTCCGCCAAAAAAGTTCCCTGTTTACCATCAATCCAAATTCTACTTTTTATTTTATAATCTTTAAAAGCCATTCGTTGTATCATTTAAAAAATAACGACGAGTAAAAGTAAGCTGTAAATTGGCATTTTTTTATGATTAAAATCATTAAAAACTAATTTGGCAATAAATAAACATCCACCAACTCATGTTTCTCAATGTTTACTTTTTCTGCAGGAACATACACTAATGCATTGGCTAAAGCAAACGATTGTAGTGCATCCGAGTCCTGTCCTTCAAGAAGTTTAACTGTATTACCCGATAATTTCGCTTTTAAAAAGTGAGCTCTACCTTCCTTTTTTATAAACTTGTTTTCCAAAGGGAGTTTTATCATCGGTAAAAAAGGTTCGCTAGCACCAAGCATAAGTTGAATGGCAGGATAAACATACATGTAAAAACAATTTAAAGCTGCTGCAGGATTTCCTGGTAATGCAAAAATATTTTTTGCTCCTTTTTGTCCAAAAAACAAAGGCTTCCCAGGTTTTTGTTTGATTTTATAAAATACTTCTTTAACTTGATTTTTTAAAAGTGATTCTTTAACAAAATCGTAATCTCCCACGGAAATTCCACCCGATAAAATTAATAAATCTCCTTTTGCAAGTGCTTCCTTTATCAATTGTTCGGTTTCTTGTGGGTTATCTTTAACGGTATAAACAATAGGTTGAATGGCTAATTTTTCTAAAGCTGAACGCAACATATGAGTATTGGATTCAAAAATCTGACCTTCTTTTAGCTTACTTCCGAGTGGCATCAGCTCACTTCCTGTTGCAATAATATACACTTTTGGTAATTCATAAACATTAACTTCCTGAATGCCAAGTGTAGCCATAAAGCCAATAGCAGCTGGAGTAATAAGTGTGCCTTTTTTTAACGCTACATCTCCTTTTTTTAATTGATATCCTTTTTTACGGATGTTACCGCCAGATTTTAACCCAGCATCTTTTATTATTAACTGACTATTAATTATTTCTGTTAACTCCTGCATTACAACAGTATCACACGAATCAGGTACTTTTGAGCCTGTAAAAATCCGAACAGCCTCACCTTGTTTTATTTCAACTGTTCTAACATCGCCCGCAGCCACTTCATCAACAATATTTAAAGATTTATTTACATCCTGAAATTTAAAAGCATATCCATCCATTGCTGATTGGTTAAATAATGGAACAGAAATTCCAGCAATAATATCATCAGCCAAAAAAAAATTTAATGCCGATTGAATGTTTAACATCACTTTCTGTTGCTTGAAAACGCCTGTTAACACAAGATTTTTTGCTTCTTCTACACTTATCATTTCATAATTTTTTAGGTAAAGTTATTTATTTTATGACAATAAAAAATCTGACTTATGTCAGGTTTTAATTGAATTCAATGTTCGAATTTTGGGGAAAAGAGTATTTATAACTATGACTTTCCATAAAAATCATGCCCCATCGTGTTCATTATGTTTAAACAAACAGAATGGCAACTCCATTTTTTGTAGTTTAACCAACGACGAATTGGAAGTTTTATCGCAAGGTAAAAGAAACATGAATTTTAAACGTGGGCAAGTTATTTTTAGCGAAGGTAATCAACCTCATGGTGTTTATTGTATCCATTCCGGCAAAGTAAAAATACATAAAATGGGTGATGAAGGCAAAGAACAAATTGTTCGTTTAGCAAAAACTGCCAACATTATTGGTTATCGATCTGTTTTAAACAGCAATAGTTATTTTGCCTCGGCTACAGCTATTGAAGACACTGAGGTGTGTTTTATTTCTAAACTTACCATTGTTAATCTTATTAAAACGAATAGTAATTTCTCTTTTTCTTTATTGGATTTGTTGTCCGATGATTTAAAAAGAGCCGAAGAAAAAATTACTCACATGGCTCAAAAACACGTGAGAGAAAGAATTGCAGAAGCTATACTTTTACTTCATGAAGCTTATGGATTAAAGGAAGACAACCAAACCATAGATTCGAATTTAACTAGAAAAGAAATTGCAAATATTGCAGGAACAACAACCGAAACTTCCATTCGAATTTTATCTGAATTTCAAAAAGATAACATCATAGAATTGACTGGAAAGGAAATAAAAATTTTAGATATTAAAAAACTTTTTAAAACAGCTAACATTTTTGATTAAAGCATATTGAAGTGAATTATATCATACCAAAATATGATTCTAATCATTTTTAATTATTTTAGATGGGATTAGCTTTATCAAACTAAATTGAACCAACAATATGTCACCTTTGAGCAAATCAAATAAACTATATACACTGTCAAACGATTTGATTGAACGAATTAAATCTATTGCAAATAGCTGTATTTCATTTACACAAGGCGATGTTTTGTTTAAAGAAGGAGAACATAAAGAATTTATCTATTTGATCGAAAAAGGGATGGTTTCCTTAGTTAAGGATAACAACGAAAGGAATAATAAAAAAATAGAAATCATGAATCAAAATGATGGTGACATTGTTGGCGTTGATTTGGTTTTTAACGACAAAGATTGTGAATATTCAGCTTTAGTTATCGAACCTTCTGTTTTATATAAAGTACTTATTGCCGACTTTAAGGAGCTCTTGTCCAAGAACAGCGATTCATCCTTAGAATTGATAAAATATTTAAGCTCTTTAGTTACGAAGCTTGAAAAAAAAAAGTTAGCTTAATGCAACTTCAATCACATCATTAAACAATTCTTTTAATGTAATGCCCTCGAATGCAGCCATTTGTGGAATAATACTTTGTGCAGATTGACCCGGTACAGTATTGATTTCAATTAAAGTGGGCACATCATCTACCACAATATAATCCATCCTACAAATGCCACTTAATCCCAATATTTCATACACTTTTTGAGTAGTATTTTTTAGTTGGTTTTCTATGTTTTTCGGTAAATCGGCAGGAGTTATTTCTTTCGATTCGCCCGAATATTTTGCATTAAAATCAAAAAATTCGTTATCGGAAACAATTTCTGTAATTGGTAAAACCTTAATTCCGTTTTTGCCTTTGTAAATTCCATTAGTAAATTCTCTTCCTTGTAAAAAAGACTCAATAATGGCTTGTGTTCCGTGGCTTAATGCTAAATTAATTGCTTCTTTTAATTGCTTTGTTTGTTTTACTTTGGTAACTCCAAAACTACTACCTCCATCGGCAGGTTTTACAAAACAAGGCAACCCTACTTTATCAATAATTTCTTGTTCGTTAAACGTTTCATTTTTACGAATCAATACGGCTTCTGCAACTGGAATATCAAAGTTTTTTAGAAACTGATTACAAATAAATTTATTAAAAGTAACCGTTGATGCCAACTGGCTACAGGTTGAATACGGCAGGTTAAGCATATCAAAATACGCTTGTAATTTACCATCTTCACCCGGCGTTCCATGAATTACTATAAAAGCAAGTTCGAAGGTTATCTTTTTTCCATCATGTAAAACCGAAAAATCATTTCGATTGACTTCAATTTTATTTCCGTCTAAATATGCAAACCAACCTTCTTCGTCTATTCTAATTTTGATGGGAAAATACTTTTCTCTATCAATATTTTGATAAACGGTTTCAGCACTTTTTAACGAAATCACTTTTTCGTGACTGTAACCTCCTTCAAGAATGGCAATATTTTTTATCATGGATGTAAAAATTAATCCTTCAAATGTATCGAGATAATTTATCTTTCAATACCATCTTCACAATAAATATTCATAGTGCAATGTTGATAGATTTACGATAAACCATTAGCTTTACCATAAAATGAGCAAACAAAAAATTATACTATCTGTTACCAACGATTTAGTCACCGACCAGCGGGTGCATCGTATTTGTAGTTCATTATTAAAATTAAACTATGAGGTTTTATTAGTAGGAAGAACGCAAAAAACCTCACTACCAATTGACAGAAAATACCAATCTAAACGGTTTAACTTATGGTTTAACAAAGGTTTTTTGTTTTATGCAAATTATAACATTCGTTTGTTTTGGTTTTTACTTTTCTCTAAATCTACTTTACTTTGGAGCAACGATTTAGACACTTTACCAGCCAATTATCTGGTTTCTAAATTGAAAGGACTAAAATTGGTGTACGACAGCCACGAATATTTTACCGAAGTACCTGAACTGGTGAACCGCCCGAAAGTTCAAAAAATATGGCAAACCATTGAACGATGGATTTTTCCGAAATTAAAAAACATAGTAACAGTAAGTCCACAAATTGCTAATGAATACAAAGCCAAATATGGTATTAATATTACTGTTATACGAAACTTACCCATAAAATTAAAAGAGTATTACGAGGTAAAAGACATAAAAATTCAAAATTCGAAACTAATTATTTATCAAGGTTGGGTAAATATAAACAGAGGGTTAGAACCTTTAATTGAGGCAATGCAAGACATTGAAAATGCTCATTTGTACATTATTGGCGATGGCGATATTTTTGATAAAATTGTTCAACAAATTTTGGACTTAAATCTACAAGATAAAATAACTCTATTGGGTAAAATACCTTTCGAATTTTTGCCACATTATACGCACCAAGCAGATTTAGGGGTAAGTTTAGAAGAAAATGTGGGATTGAATTATAAATACGCACTTCCTAATAAGCTATTTGATTACATCAATGCCGGAGTTCCTGTTTTAACTTCTAATTTACCAGAAATGGAAGCAATTGTAACTAAATACCATGTTGGAGAAACCATTTCGACCATTACGCCATCTGCTATTGCAGAAAAAATAAACCAACTGTTAAATGACACGGAGGAATTAGCTAGATATTCCACGAATTGCATAAAAGCAAAAGAAGAATTGTGTTGGGAAAATGAAGAACAAAAACTTTACGCTTTCATCAAAGAAATTAAATAACCCAATTTGTAAATATCAAACCACCTTAAATTTGGTTTTTCTCCCTTAAGTTTTTGTTCTATGTTGATTTTATTCTTGAGGTAATACTCCAACACTTTGTTTTCCACTCCAATCTTTTTTACTAATTCATAATAACGATAAAGCTTGATGCTATTATCCACTTGCCCTGATTGAATAAGCAACACTAAATTTTGAATGCCTTCCCATGTTTTTTTTAAAAATTCATCTACGCTTTCTAAACCAATGTGGCAAAGAGGGTTGTCGATATGTAAAATTGGTATTTGTTTTGTTTTTAATGCGATGCCCAACAAGGTATCTTCATGGCCGTAACCTGTCAATTCCTCATTTAATTTTATAGATAAAAATAAATCTCTAGGTATTAAAAAATTGTTGGTCATAAACGAATGATAAGGTTGTTTTGCTCTATCGCTTACAGCTATTGTTTCTCGTTTTATGCCATACCACCACCTAAAAGTTGAGTCTTTATTTTCTGGAGGTTCAGCAGCATAATTTCTTCCACCATAAACCACTGTATTTGGTTTAGCACTGGAAATATAGTTTTTGATAAACGCAGCAGTATTGGTTTTTGAATCACAATCTAAAAAAAGTAAATATTCATACTTGGCATTTTCGGCAAGTAAGTTTCTGATTTTCGAACGCCCTATGTTTTTTTGAAGTTCAGTATAAGCAACTCCTTGAATGGTAGTTATTTGTCTATTTTTAATTTTAAACTCTTCCGTTGAGTCATCATCAAAACACAAGATTTCAAAATCAATCTTGCACAAACTTGCTTGAGTTGATAAATCTTTTACAAAATCAACAACATCAAAATTGTATATGGGAATGAGGATGGATAGCATTACTGGTTTCTGGTTACTTGTTACTAGTGGCTTGTTTCTGGTGAACACTTCGTTCAATTGCTTGAATAAACATATTGAGCTTTTTACCTAAAACCTCCGATTGACTATGTAAATCATCGTAAATCTCCTTGTTTTTGAGTGATTCAGTTTCAAATAATGTTTCTAAATGATCTATTGTTTCATCATTTGAGGAAATGGAAAACGTAAGGAAACGTATATATTCGACTACGTATTTTCTTCTCCCATATCCTTCAACAATGTTTGACCTGATAGATTTCGAAGATCTTCTAATTTGATTTCCTGTTTCAAACATCTCAAATTTAGGGAGTTCAGTCATCGTCATTTTATGAATGGCAATACTAAGTGTTCTCGCTCTTTCCCAAATCTCTAAATTTTTATAACTCATCTAATTCTATTTTGAGTTAACTAATTACCAGCAGCAAGTAACTAGAAACAAGTAACCAGTCACAAATTATCCCCTTCAGCCCTAAACTCATCAGCAGGAGCATTGGTTGGTTTAAACGTATTTTTTTTTGTTATATTTTGGTGGGTATCACTAACCGTTCCATCTTCACATTTTAAAGTACGAGAAGGAAATTTTTCCATCAAATGAAAATCGTGAGTTGCCATTAAAACGGCTTTTCCTTTGTTGCTAATTTCAATCAATAACTTCATAATTTCTTCGGATGTTCCAGGATCAAGGTTTCCGGTTGGTTCATCGGCTAAAATTAAATCGGGTTCATTTAACATCGCTCTGGCAATAACCACTCGTTGTTGTTCTCCACCCGATAATTCATTGGGAAATTTATATACTTTGTTTGACAAACCAACGCTTGCTAAAACTTCATTGATTCGTTCATCCATTTTAATTTTATCGCTCCAACCGGTAGCAGTCAACACAAATTTTAAATTGTCAAAAACATTTCTATCGGTTAACAATTGAAAATCCTGAAAAACAATACCCAATTTTCTTCTTAAAAACGGGATTTTACCTCGTTTTATCGTTTTTAAATCAAACCCTACAACGGTTGCATCACCTTCTTTTAAAGGAAGTTCACCATACAAAGTTTTTAATAAACTACTTTTTCCGGAACCTGTTTTTCCGATTAAGTAAACAAATTCACCCGCATCAATGTTAATGTTGGTATTATATAAAATAAGGTTTTCTTGTTGATAAATGGATGCCGACGAAATATCTACGATCATGTTGCGTTGTTTACTTACGAATTAAAATAGGTTAAACAAAAATAACATATTTTATTGCTCTTCTGATGTTTACAACTGTTGTAAAACAAAATAATTTCAACATTGTAACGTTGAAAACTTAGCAATGCTTCATCATGTTGTTGGTTTATTCATTCTAATTTTAACCCACTAATTAACTTACCTAAAGTAACTATTGAATTATAGAAACACCATAACAACCCTTGTTTTAATAGTAGTTTTTAGCTTTTCATTAAAAGCTCAAAAAACTACCATTTATACTCATCCAAATGTTAATTACAACAGTGCTTTAGAATTATTCGACAAAGAAAAATACAGTGCCGCTCAAGACCAATTTGAACAGGTGTATAAATCAACGCTTGATAAAAAATCGGAAGTTGCATTAAATGCAAAATACTACATGGCGTTGTGTGGATTAAACTTGTTTAACATCGATGCCGAAAATTTATTTGTTGAGTTTGTTAACGATTATCCTGACAGCCCTAAAATAAAACAAGCCTATTTTTATTTGGGTTCCTACCATTTTAGAGGTAAAAAATACGAGGAAGCCATTGCCTATTACAACAAAATTGATGCAAACGATTTATCTACCGATGATTTAGCCGAATATCGTTTTAAAGTGGGTTATTCCTATTTTTCGTTGGAAAATTATGACGAAGCATCAAAATACTTTTACGAAATAAAAGACTACGAAAACGCTTATACTTCTCCGGCACGTTATTATTACGGACACATTGCTTATTTGCAAAAGAAATACGAATCGGCTTTGCAAACTTTTTTATTGTTAAACAACGATGAAAAATTTTCGCCCATCACACCTTATTACATTTCACAAATCTATTATTTGCAAGGCAAGTACGATAAAGTGATTGAATACGCTCCTGCACTTTTAGATACTGTTGTTCCTGCCAGAAGTGCAGAAATAGCTCGGATAATTGGCGAATCATATTATCGAACCAATAAATTTAATGAAGCACTTCCATATTTAAACCGTTTTCACAAAGAAAAAGCTGCCTTAGCCAATCGTGCCGATTATTACCAATTGGGTTATGCTTATTTTAAAACCGATAGTTGCGAAAATGCCATCAATTGGTTTAAAAAATCTATTGATAAAGCAGACAGCATTTCGCAAACAGCACATTATCATTTGGCAGAATGTTACATTAAACTCAATAAAAAAGAATATGCACGCAGTTCGTTTAGAGAGGCTTACAAACAAGATTTTGATGCTCAAATTAAAGAAGATGCCTTGTTTAACTTTGCCAAAATTTCGTACGAATTATCGTTGCATCCGTTTAACGATGCTATTGTTGCCTTCGAAGAATTTATCAATACCTATCCAAACTCTACTAAATTAAGTACTGCTTACGAATATTTGGTAGGCGTTTACTATACCACCAAAAATTATGAAGCAGCTTTAAAATCGTTGGGCAATATTAAAGTGTTGGATGCTCAACTTCAGGAAGCCTATCAAAAAATTGCTCATTACAGAGCCTTGGAATTGTTTAACAATCAAAAATATAACGAAGCAATTACCCACTTTAACAAAAGTGATGAATACATCATTGATGCAGCTATTAAAATTGAAAATACCTACTGGAGAGCAGAAGCTTATTATAATTTAGATGAGTATTCGAAAGCAGTTGGCGAATTTAAAAAATTTATTTTCGAACCTCGTGCAATAGCTTCTACAAATATCAACAAAGCCAACTACAATTTGGGATATTCTTATTTTAAATTAAAAGAATACGAAGAAGCAAAAACGTGGTTTAGAAAATACATTCAAAATGCTCCCGACGAAAATTCAAAAATTGCATCCGATGCGTTAAACCGTATTGGCGACTGTTTTTTTATTACCAAAAGCTACAAAGGAGCTATCGAATTTTACGATAAAGCTGCTATGATGGGTCTGTACCAAACCGACTATTCACTTTTTCAAAGTGCAGTTTGTAACGGAGTAAATGGAAATTACAACGACAAAATCAGTTTGTTACAAACATTTATAGCCCGTAAAGAAAAATCGCATTTGTTAGACGATGCTTATTTTGAATTGGGTCAAACTTATCTTATTCAAAACGATAACGATAAAGCCTTGAAAAGCTTTAAACAGTTAAATAATGAATTTCCGAATAGCCCTTATATTAGCCGAGCAATGGTTAAAGAAGGTTTGATTTATTACAACCAAAAACAAGACAATGATGCCTTAGCCATTTTTAAACAAGTGGTTTCAACGTATCCAAAAACCGACGAAGCCAAAGAATCGTTAGAAAAAATCAAGAAAATTTACATTGACAAAGGCGATTTAACTGCTTACGAAAGCTATTTGAATACCGTTGGCGGAGCAGATTCGTCAGCTTTAATTTTAGATACCGATTATTACGAAGTAGCCGAAAACAGTTACATGGATGGAAACTGCGACAAAGCAGTAAACGAATTTTCGAAATATTTAGAGAAATATCCCAACGGTGCTTACCTGATTAATGCCCATTTTTATAAAGCCATTTGCGAACAAAAAGCCGGTTACGTTAACGAAGCTTTACTCAGTTTTAACAAAGTAATAGAGCAAACCAAAAACAAGTTTACCGAAACCGCTTTGTTAAACGCAGCTAAAATAAACAACGATTTGGGTCATGCAGCCGTAGCCTTAAACCATTACAACCAATTAGAATATTTGGCTGACGTTCAAGAAAATGTGTTTAAAGCTCAAATTGAACAAATGCGTTTAAACTTTCAATTGAACAACGTTGATAATGCTATAAAATATTGCGAAATTGTTATTAATAAAAGCAGCGACGATGCAAAATTAATTGCCGAAGCTCACCTTATTTATGGTAAATGTTTATTAACCAAAGATGATTACAATGTTGCTTTAAAAGAATTTAGAACAGCATCCACCTCAGCGAGTAAATTTGGTGCAGAAGCCAAATACCAAGTGGCTTATATATTGTACATCAGAGGTGAGTATGCTAATTGTGAAACGGAAGTGTTCGGATTGATTAAAAAATTCTCGGCTTACGATTATTGGATGGGAAAATCGTTGATTTTATTAAGCGATAATTATTTGGCTAAAGAAGATTTGTTTCAAGCAAAAGTTACCTTGAAAAATGTAATCGACAACAGTAAATACCCCGAACTAGTTGCTGCTGCACAAGACAAATTACGCATCATTGAAGAACAAGAAGCTGCAAAAAGAGTTGTTCCCGTATCAGAAGAATTAGGCATTGATTTGAACCCTGATCTAGATGTAGATAAACTATTTGCAGAACCTGAAAAAGCGATTGACGAACCTCTTCCAACAATTATAAAAGAAGATAAACCGAATGAAGAAGAATAAAAAATACTCCATATTTATACTCCTGTTTGCTACATTTTTATTAGCAAACACTTCTTCGTTTACTCAAAAATTAGATACCACAACTATTGTAACCATTAAACCTTACGACCCGGTTTTATCCGATGCTTTTAAAATTAAAGAACATCCAAGCATACAAGATACCGATAAAGTAATTCCTAAACTATCCTATACTTTTATCAACAAACAAGTTCCTGTCGATTTTCAGGTGGAAAACATATTACCAGCAAAAATCAAAGGAGAACCGTTAGTAAAACTGTATCGTGGCTATGCAAAACTAGGATTTGGTTCTCAAGCTACTCCTTTGGCAGAATTGTATTTTAATTCGCAACGTTCAAAAGAGTATTCATACGGATTTTTTGGAAAACACCAAAGTTCAACCGGAATAAAAAACATTGATTATAGTGGCTACAGCGACAATCATTTAAGTTTATTTGGCAAACGGTTTTTAAAAGATTTTACCCTTTCAACCAAACTAAATTTCGATAGAAACGTGGTACATTATTATGGTTTTCCGGAGCAAGTTCAACCCGAAATCACCAACGAAAAAGCATTACGTCAACGTTTAACCAAATTTGGTGCAAATGCTGCATTTACCCGAAACTTTACCGATTCGGCTCAATTCGATTATAATGTAGATGTTAATTATCATCACCTATTTGATATTAATCGTGCCGAAGAAAACAACTTACGTGTGGATGGTAGTTTAAGCAAATACCACAAACGTGAATTGTACGCCATTGACGCTGAAGTAAATTACAACAACCTCAACAATGTGGTTGATTTTGGAAACACCTTAATTGTTGGTTTACGCCCACACATCAGTACTACCGCAAAACACTGGCAATTTAAAGTTGGTTTAGGTTTATATATCAACCAAGCCGATAGCGTTTCGAAATTCCATTTTTACCCCGAAGCTGAGTTTAAATTGAATGTAGTAGAAAATATTCTAATCCCTTATGTGGGTATAAAAGGTGGTATTTTGGCAAACAACCTCAACTCGTATTTTTACGAAAATCCTTTTATCAACACCAAAACATTGGCGGTTGCCAACACCAATCAAAAATACAATGTTTATATTGGTATTAGAGGAAGTTTGAGCAAACACATCACCTTTAACACCAGCTTTAGCCGACAAAAACTAGAAACTCTACCGCTTTATACCAAAGACTTTAGTAATGTATTGGAAAACCAATTTACGGTGCTTTACGATACCGTTAGCTTAAACCAAATAAGTGGTGAATTGGCGTACCAAAAGCTGGAAAAAATTAAACTGCTGTTACGAGGCGATTATTTTGTTTACGACCCTAAAAACGAGCTGAAAGCATGGCACAAACCCGACATGAAAATTTCGCTTTCCGGAATTTATGATTTGGGCGATAAAATAATTGTTCGTGCCGATTTCTTTTTCATCAGCAAACAATACGCAAAAGCATTTAACACTGTTACCGATGCAAGTGGTGTAATAGTTACCACCGAAGAAGCCAAAGAGCTAAAAGGCGTTTTTGATGCCAATTTAGGCCTGGAATACCGCTACACCAAAAAGCTTTCTGCTTTTATCAACTTTAACAACATTGGTGCGGTTCGTTACCAAAAATTCGAAGATTACCCTACCCAACGTTTTAACGTTTTAGGTGGACTGACGTATTCTTTTTAAAGTTTCGATAAAACCCTCAATTAAAAACAAATTTAACTACTTTTAGGCTTAACTAAAATTTTAGTTTATGCCTATGAAAAACAAAACCGCTATTAAGTTATTTGAGCAAAAACAAGTTCGTTCTATTTGGGATGAAAAAGAAGCTAAATGGTATTTTTCTATTGTAGATGTTGTTGGTGTTTTAACAGATAGCCCCAACCCAAACAACTATTGGAAAGTACTAAAACACCGATTAAACAAAGAAGGTAGCCAGTTGGTTACAATTTGTAACCAACTGAAACTACCATCGTCTGATGGAAAATTTTATAAAACCGATGTAGCAGATACCGAGCAATTATTTCGTTTAATTCAGAGTGTATCATCACTCAAACGGTTACAAATTGTAACCAGTTGAAAATGGTAGCCGAAGATAGAAAGATGCGATTAAATGATGTAGCCGATACCGAACAAGTATTTCGTTTGGTTCAATCTATACCATCTCCCTCTTTTTAAGGAGATTAAAAAATTGTTAATATCTTATTTGGACTTTTTTTGTCCACAAATATTTTTATGCTAAATTTGGACAAAAGACGACCAAATGGCAACAATAAAAAAAACGGAATCATTCGGAGAACATCTCAGAAGTTTAAGGGAAGAGGCTGGCTTGACTTTAAAATTGGTTGCTGAACAAATCAACATTGACACTTCCTTGCTTGCAAAAATTGAACGCAACGAAAGACAACCGACAAAACAAATAATCAAACAAGTTTCAGAATATTTTAAAGTGGATGAAAAGGAATTACAAAACAATTTCTTGAGTGATCAAATTGCATATAAAATTTTAGACCAAGAAGCAGATTTAAGCATTTTAAAAGTTGCTGAAGAAAAAGTTAAATACCTAAAAACTGTTCATAATGGAAAATAAAATTAAAGTCGTTGAATTATTTGCAGGCGTAGGTGGCTTTCGTATTGGGCTTGAAGGCTGGAAAGGAAAATCGGCATTGTCGGGATATAAAAAAGATTTAAAATCTCCTTATGAAGTTGTTTGGAGTAACCAATGGGAACCATCCACAAAAACGCAACACGCATCATTAGTTTATGAAAATCGTTTTGGAAAACAAAACCATAGTAATGAAGACATCCAAAAAGTTATAGAAGATACTACCATTATACCTGACCACGATTTGTTGGTTGGCGGTTTTCCGTGCCAAGACTATTCTGTAGCAACAACACTTAAAAATTCAAAAGGACTTATTGGAAAAAAAGGCGTTTTGTGGTGGAGCATCCATAAGATACTTTCAGAGAAAAAGAAAAAGCCAAAATACCTGTTTCTTGAAAATGTTGACAGACTTCTTATTTCGCCATCAGGACAAAGAGGACGTGATTTTGCCATAATCTTACAAAGTTTGAACGAATTGGGCTATGCAGTAGAATGGAGAGTGATAAATGCTGCCGAATTTGGAATGCCACAAAGAAGAAGAAGAATTTTCATTTTAGCATACTTAAAAGGGACAACTATTTACGAACGTTTAAAAGAAGTTTCGCCAACTCAATGGACTTTAGCAGAAGGAACCTTAGCAGAAGCATTTCCAGTAACATCAGAAAATTTTTTATTTCCAACGGAATTTAAACTAAAAGGCGACATTGTTTCTATTTCTGAAAATTTCAATAAAAATGGAACAACTGGACTTTTTGAAAACACAGGGGTAATGATTGATGGGTTGGTTACAACTATAAAAACCAAACCAAATTACGAGGGTAATTTTGTAATTTTAAAAGACCTTGTTCAAAATGGAGAAGTAACAGAAGAATTTTATATTAATGAGCAAAATCTTGATAAATGGAAATATTTAAAAGGACCGAAAAAAGAGTTGCGTACCAATGCAGAAGGTTTTGAATATAATTATAGTGAAGGTGGGATGATTTTTCCTGACCCACTAGACAAACCATCAAGAACAATAATAACAGGAGAGGGTGGAAAATCGCCTTCAAGATTTAAACATGTAATATATACGCCAAAAGGTTATAGAAGGCTTTCACCAGTCGAACTTGAACGGTTAAATATGTTTCCAGACGACCATACAAAACTTGAAGGAGTAACTGATACAAAAAGAGCTTTCTTTATGGGAAATGCTTTGGTTGTTGGTGTAATTGAAAAAATTGGAATTGAACTAAATAAAAAAATTAATATAAATGACAGAACAAGAAAAACAGAATTGGTCTAAAATAGAAAGTATAAATCTTTTCGTTTCAAAACAATATCACCATCATCATTCTTTTGAAATAATTAATGCATATTCAGAGCTTAAAGATAAATTTTTAAACTCTTTATCTAATCAAATTAAGGTTTCTCCTAGAATAAAAAGAACAAGAATATCAGAGAGTAAAGGAATAAAAGCTGATGATTTAAATAAGGTAATTCGTGAATTATTAAACTCAATTCCTAATAATGAACTCAAGTTTGAAGTTTATGAGGAAAATGGTGTGTTTTATTTTAGTGAAGAAAAAAGTTCAATTGGTGGATTTGATTTTGCAATTTTAAACCATTATAACAATATTCTTGCGTTAAGAAATTTATGTTTTGGTAGTTTACAATACGCTGACGGAGAAAGTCGGTGGTCAAAGTTTTTAAAGAAAAATCCAGATTTAGTACAAATTGCAAATGATTTAAAAAGAATAGACGAAAAAGGTGTAAATATTGAAAGAGTCAATCAAAAAAACACAACTCCTTTGATTGTTGGAGAGATTCAATTTGGAAATTGGGCATTGGCTTATAGAGATTTTTTCAAAGTATTAAAAGCTGATGTCCAAAATTCAGTTGACTGTTTAGTTTATATTGTTCCAACAGGGAATTTAGAAAAACTATTAAGTGATGGCATAGTAACTTTTGATAAAACAAAAAAAATCATAGAGGAATTCTCTAAAGTTATTTCAGTCCCAATTTGGTTAATTGGTATAGATGTATCAATTGAATGATAATTTAGCGGACACTAAACATTGTTTGGCATAACAACACTTATGTAAGAGACGAAATATATTTAAGATAAATCAAACACCACATCAATGCGTTGGGAAATAAAAGAAAAATCGAGTGCTAAAGCCATAAAAAAGCTATCAGAAGAACTAAACAATCTCAACCCATCGTTAACTAATATTTTATTGCAGCGAGGAATAAAAACCCTAACCGATGCCAAACATTTTTTTAGACCCGATTTAGCTCATACCCACGACCCTTTTTTGATGCAAGACATGGGAAAAGCGGTTGAACGGATAGAGAAAGCCATCACCAACAATGAAAAAATATTAATTTTTGGCGATTACGATGTGGATGGCACTACTTCTGTGGCATTGGTGTTTTCATACCTCAGCAACTTTTACAGCAATCTGGGTTATTACATTCCCGATAGGTACGCCGAAGGTTACGGGATTTCTTACCAGGGAATTGATTTTGCAGCAGAAAACAATTTTTCGTTGATTATTGCTTTAGATTGTGGTATAAAAGCCAACGAAAAAATTGATTATGCCAACAAAAAAGGTGTCGATTTTATTATTTGCGACCACCACCAACCGGGCAACGAAATCCCGAATGCCGTTGCAGTTTTAGACCCAAAACGGACGGATTGCAACTATCCTTACAAAGAACTTTCGGGTTGTGGCGTAGGTTTTAAGTTAATGCAAGCTTGGAGTAAAAAAACTGGCAAAGACGAACAACTATTGAACAGTTATTTAGATTTATTAGCCATCAGCATTTGTGCCGACATTGTTCCCATAACTGGCGAAAACAGAATTTATACTTACTTCGGGTTACAAATCATTAACACCAATCCACGACATGGTGTAAAAGCCATGATAAATGTTGCCGGCTTAAAAAAAGACAAAACACTTAATGTAATAGACGTGGTATTTACCATTGCCCCAAGAATTAATGCTGCCGGACGATTAGAAAGCGGAAACAAAGCCGTTGAATTGTTGGTTTCTGAAAATGAAGATGATGCCATTGATTTTGGTGCTTCCATCAACAATTTAAACACCGATAGAAAAGATTTAGACAAACAAATTACTATCGAAGCCTTACAAATTATTGAAAACGATGCTCTTTTTGCTCAAAAAACCACTACGGTAGTTTACAACGAAAATTGGCACAAAGGCGTGGTAGGCATTGTGGCTTCTCGTTTAATCGAAACGCATTATCGCCCAACGGTGGTTTTAACCGAATCGAATGGCAAAATTACAGGTTCGGCCCGTTCGGTTAAAGATTTTGATTTGTACAATGCCATTGACGCTTGTAGCGATTTATTGGAGCAATTTGGTGGTCATAAATATGCTGCCGGATTAACCTTAAAACCAGAAAATTTAGAAGCTTTTTCCACTAGATTTAATGAAGTGGTTACTGCACAAATTGAGGATTATATGCTGGTGCCTCAATTGACCATCGACGATGAGTTACCGTTATCGGAAATCAACCCAAAATTTGTACGAGTGTTAAATCAATTTGGTCCTTTTGGTCCTGGCAACATGCGACCAGTTTTTGTTTCACACCAAGTTTTTTGTGAAGAAAATATTTGTAAAGTTGGCGAAAATCATCTAAAAATGAGTGTTTTTCAGGAGTCAAATCCCAACCATAAACTGGCTTGTATTGGTTTTAATTTAGGAAATTACATGGATGAAATTGCTGCTGGAATTCCTTTCAGTATTGTTTACAACATTGAAGAAAATACTTGGAATAACACTACTACCATTCAGCTAAACATTAAGGATATTAGAATAGTTTAGAAGTTTATATGTTTAGGAGTTTAGAAGATGTTCCTCCCTTCACGCAACACTCTCCGCACATCACTCACCACTCTCTTTTTATTAAACCGAGGCAACAATACAGCTGAAACTAATCCTGCAATTACCAGCATCAGGGTTTGACCCGTCCAAACTGCCCAACCAAAAGCATAACCCTGACTTTCGGCAACTCCATATAACAACAAAACACTTGCTATTCCTAAGGGATAAGCACCTATACCGCCATTGGTTACGGTAATACTAATTCCCCCTATTACAAAGGCAGTAAATATTCCACTCAACGGCACATTTTCGATAGCCGGCAAACTAAAAAAGGTAACATAAAACATTACAAAATACATGAGCCAAATAAAAAGGGTATGACCAATAAACAGCCATTTGTCTTTCATGGTAACAATGGTTTTTATTCCTTCAAAAATACCTTGTAAAAAGGTTCGGATTTTTACAATAATAACATTGTTCGATTTTTTGAGAACAATGTAAGCAACTATTCCACCAACAAAAGCTACAGCACCCAAAACGAGAAGTTTTTGGAGCGAAAATTTTTCCATGATACCGTTCTCAATCAAGTAATTACTCAATTTCTCAAACTGAAGAAAAACAGTTAATAAAATGAAAGAAACTAAAATGATTAAATCGGCAACCCGTTCCGCAATAACAGTTCCCACCAATTTATTAAACGGAATATCTTCGTATTTTGCCATTAAACCACAACGCATAATTTCGCCACTTCTGGGTATGCCCATGTTGGCAAAATAACCTATCATTACGGTATAAAAGCTGTTTAAAAAATGTGGAGTGTAGCCCAGTTCTTTTAAAGGATACCTCCATCGCCAAGCTCTACTTACATGACTTAAAATACCAACCATTGCAGATAAGACGATAAATAAATAGTTGGTTTCTTTAAATGCAGTGGTAATGTCTGCAATGTCTTTGGGAGTTAAGTCTTTGTAAACCATCCAAATTAAAAACACACCCAAACCTAATGGAATGGTAATTTTTAGAAAGGGAACTAAAAACTTTTTCAACAGTTAGTTATTTTAATTTGTTGGTGGTTTCGTCAGGGAAAATAAGCGTAGGTTTAAAGGTTTTGGCTTCCTCAAAATCTAAAATACAATAACAAATAATAATAATGATATCGTTAACAGAAACTCTACGGGCAGCAGGTCCATTTAAACAAACGCCACCTGAGCCTCTTTTACCTTTAATCACATAGGTTTCCAAACGCTCGCCATTGTTCACATTTACAATCTGAACTTTTTCTCCTTCAATAATGTTAGACGCTTCCATTAAATCTTCGTCAATGGTAATGCTACCAATATAGTTTAAATCGGCCTCTGTAACCTTTACCCGGTGTATTTTTGATTTTATAACGTGTACTTGCATAACAAGGCAAAATTAATTAAATATTGTTACATTATCTATCAACCTTACTTTTCCCACATGGACGGCAATAAATACCACACAATACTTGGTGTCACTATAATTTTGAATCGGCTGCAATGAGTTTCCATCAGCAAATTCGATATATTCCAATTTAATGTTTTTTTCAGAAATGGTTTTGGCGAAATAATTTTTATGTTCTGCTACTTTGTAGTTCAGGTAGTTCTTTTTAATAAAACTTAATGCTTCAAAAATAATAGCAGCATCTTTTTTTTGATTAACAGTTAATCGCTCGTTTCTCGAACTCATGGCTAAACCACTATCTTCACGTAAAATTGGGCAGCCAACAATTTCTGTTTTTAATTCCAATTGCTTTGTTAGTGCTTTTACAATAGCTAATTGCTGAAAATCTTTTTCACCAAAAAAAGCATAGTTTGGACGAATAATTTCAAAAAATCGTTCAATAACATTTGCAACACCGTTAAAATGACCAGGGCGATGCTCCCCTTCCATGACCTCAGCCAAACTTCCAAATTCAAAATTTTTATATTTTTTATTTGGATACATTTCCTCTACACTTGGTAAAAACAACACCTCACAATTTACACTTTCCAGCTTCAACACATCTGCTCCAACATTTCTGGGATAATTATCTAAATCTTCTTGCTTGTTAAATTGAATGGGGTTGACAAAAATACTGCAAATGGTAACATCAGCTTTTTGTTGAGATGCCTGTATTAACGATAAATGTCCTTGATGTAAAGCCCCCATAGTAGGAACAAAGCCTATGGTTTTATGTTTGTTTTCGGTTAAGAATTGCTGTAACTCATTAACACTTTTATAAATAAGCATAAGGGCTTGTTTAATTTTTTGGGGTGCAAAATAAATAAATATTTCAATTATTCTATTAAACTATTACAATTTACTTGACTTGCACTTTAAATTTTAGTAACTTTGCACTCAATTCATATCTTAAGATTATGATAAAACACGTGTCAAACTATCGACACATCTATTCATTACTTATACTCGGAGCTACACCTGAGGTGAATCACATTTAACCAGCAACTTCAATCAAACTCATATGAAAAAGAAAAAAGTTTTATTTATTTCCCAAGAAATTACCCCTTATTTAGAAGAAAGTGAATTATCAAATGCAGGTAGATTTCTGCCGCAAGGAATACAGGAAGCAGGAAAAGAAATACGAACTTTTATGCCCAAGTTTGGCTGTATAAACGAAAGAAGAAACCAATTACATGAGGTGATTCGTTTGTCAGGAATGAACTTAATTATTAACGACACCGATCACCCTTTGATTATTAAAGTTGGTTCTATTCAACCGGCTCGTATGCAAGTTTATTTTATTGATAGTGAAGATTTTTTTAACAGAAAAGGTACTACTCATTGCCATGAAACCAAAAAATTTTTTGAAGATAACGACGAAAGAGCTATCTTTTTTGCAAGAGGTGTTTTAGAAACTGTTAAAAAATTAGGCTGGGTTCCAGATATTATTCATTGTCATGGTTGGATGACCAGCTTAGTCCCATTGTATATTAAAACATCATACAGTAAAGACCCGATTTTTGAAAATTCAAAAGTTGTTTATTCACTTTACAATAATGGCTTTGATAAAACGTTAAACAAAAATTTTGCTGATAAAGCAATGATGGATGGTATATCTGATGAAAATGTTAACGATTATAAAAAAACATCTTTTGTAGATATTAATATTGCAGCCATGAACTGTGCTGATGCAGTGGTTATGGGATGTGAAACTGTTCATCCAGAATTAGAAAGCTATTTTAATAAAATCGATAAACCAAAAATGAATTTTCACAACGCTGAGTCATTAGTCCAAGCTCATTCTGAGTTTTACGATGAAATATTAGAATCAGTAGTATTACAAGACTAAAAAATAATGAATAATAAATTTGTATTACCTAATATACGGAAAGCTGCTGTGCTTTCCGTTCTGTTTTTAATAGTATTAATATCTTGCAAAAAAAACGGAGAACTTTATCCTGAATTTAACAATGAAAATTTATCGATACATTTTACCGATACGTTAAATGTTGTTACCACACTTGTAAAGGATGACTCGATTTCTACCTTATCTGCTGGTGCAAATTTGTTAGGTATATACAACGATTCCGTTTTTGGACCTGCTTCCGCCTCTTTTTATACAGAAATTACGCTTAATGGCTCAAATGTAAATTTTGGAACCAACCCATTAATAGATTCTGTGGTGCTCTCAATGAAATATGTGAGTTCCAATTCATTGTATGGAAGTATTATTACGCCACAAACTGTTGATGTTTATCGTTTGGATGAAAATCTTTCAAAATCTGACTATTATTCCAATGAATCTTTAAGTTATTCTTCAACACCACTAGGTTCTTTAACTTTTTTACCTGATATGAGCAATACTGTCCAAGTTATTCAAAACGGAGACACTACTATGCAAGATGCTCATGTAAGAATAAGATTATCTGACACCTTTGGTCAGGAATTATTAAATGCAGGAAAAAATCCTAATACCATTCTTGATAATACTGAACTATTATCTTTAGTTAAGGGATTATACATTACCCCTTCAACAACTGTTAGTACTACCACTTTAGCTCCAAACGAAGGTTCTATTCTTTATTTCGACATGAATTCTTCACTATCAACACTTACGGTTTTTTATAGGGATGATACTATTACTAAAAAATCATACAGTTTCTTAATCAATTCCGAGAGTAAAAAGTTTAATCATTTTGAACACAATTATACCAACACAGAAATTGATAAACAATTAAATGGTTTATCGCACGACTCAACACTTACATACGTTCAAGCTATGGGTGGTTTAAAAACTAAAATAGTAATTCCCAATTTAAAAAATTTGAGTAAAGATGGTAAAATAATTGTCAATAAAGCTGAGCTTGTTTTTAACGTAAGTGATGTTGGAAATAACCTCGCTGCTATAGAAAAATTAGCATTAACAGGTATTAATGCTGAAGGCCAGGCAGTATTCTTAATCGATTATTTTGAAGGGGCAGATTATTTTGGTGGTAAATATGATGAAACGAATAGAACCTATACGTTTAATATTTCCAGACACGTTCAAGATTTAATTAACAACAATACAACTGATTATGGAATGTATTTAGTTGCTACAAGCTCATCAATTACTGCAAACCGGTCGGTGATAAATTCGTTTAAACACCCTTCAAAAAATATCAAATTAAATATTACCTATTCTAAATTTTAAAGTATGTGTGGGATTGTTGCATATATTGGTCAAAAAGAAGCTTATCCAATAATAATTAAAGGTCTTCAACGATTAGAATACAGAGGTTACGATAGTGCTGGTGTAGCATTAATCAATAAAGGAGAAATTAATTTATATAAAAAACAAGGGAAGGTTTCTGAATTGGAAGCTTTTACTGTTGGAAAAAATTTAGCAGGAACTATTGGAATTGGGCATACCCGTTGGGCAACACATGGTGCTCCAAACGACAGAAATGCACATCCTCATTTTTCGGGTTCAAGCGACCTTGCCATCATTCACAATGGAATTATTGAGAATTATGCAGCTTTAAAATCCGAGTTAATTCAACGAGGCCATGCTTTTTTAAGCGATACTGATACCGAAGTTCTAATTCACTTGATTGAAGATATACAAGCCAAAACTGCTGTAAGTTTAGAAGAGGCTGTTCGTGTTGCATTAAACGAAGTAATTGGTGCTTATGCCATTGTAATTATTTCAAAAGAAGACCCTGATTTATTAATTGCAGCTAAAAAAAGTAGTCCGTTGGTAATTGGTATTGGCGAAAACGACGAATATTTTATTGCCTCAGATGCTACTCCTATTGTTGAATATACTAAAAATGTAGTCTATTTAAACGATGAAGAAATTGCAGTAATTAAACGAGGCCAAGAATTACGTTTAATGAACATTAAAAACCAACCTAAAATTCCTTACATCCAAGAACTTGAAATGCAGTTGGAAGCTATTGAAAAAGGTGGTTTTGAACACTTTATGTTGAAAGAGATTTTTGAGCAACCCTCCTCTATTCGAAACAGTATGAGAGGAAGAATTGACTTGAACAAAGGCATTGTTTCGTTGGGTGGAATTAGAGAGTACAAACAAAAAATGATAAATGCCGAACGTATTATTATCGTTGCTTGTGGAACATCGTGGCATGCTGGGTTAGTTGGCGAATATTTAATAGAAGATTTAGCAAGAATACCTGTTGAAGTAGAATACGCTTCCGAATTCAGATACCGTAATCCAATTATCAACGAAAATGATGTGGTTATTGCCATTTCGCAGTCGGGAGAAACTGCTGATACGCTCGCTGCAATTAAATTAGCAAAAGAAAAAGGAGCTACTATTATTGGTATTTGTAATGTGGTTGGCTCAACTATTTCGAGAGCAACCGATGCTGGTTCTTACACTCATGCAGGGCCGGAAATTGGTGTGGCTTCTACAAAAGCATTTACTTCTCAAGTAACGGTACTTACTTTAATGGCTTTATCTTTAGCACAATCAAAAGGAACACTTTCCGATTCAAAATTCCGACAGTTGTTGGTAGAACTAGATTCTATTCCTGATAAAGTAGAAAAAATGCTTCAATCTGATGCTGAAATTGAAGCAATAGCTGCGCTATTTAAAGATGCTCGTAACTTCTTGTACTTAGGCAGAGGATATAATTTTCCTGTGGCTTTAGAAGGTGCTTTAAAATTGAAAGAAATATCATACATACATGCTGAAGGTTATCCTGCTGCCGAGATGAAACATGGCCCTATTGCTTTGATAGATGAGCACATGCCTGTTGTTGTAATTGCCACAAAACATGGTAATTACGAAAAGGTAGTCAGTAACATTGAAGAGGTGAAAGCACGAAACGGAAAAATTATTGCCATCGTTACTAAAGGCGATACCGCTGTTAAAGCCATTGCCGATTATGTAATTGAAGTTCCCGAATCGGAAGATGCGTTGAGCCCATTGTTGACTTCTATTCCTTTGCAATTGTTGTCGTACCACATTGCTGTAATGAGAGGATGTAACGTTGACCAACCAAGAAATTTGGCGAAATCTGTAACGGTAGAGTAAAATAAACACACAATAAAAGAGAGGGGTTGATTTTTCTAAATCAACCCCTCTCTTTTTGTAGAAAGTAAATACCTTTTACTGAATAATCAATTTATTGATAATTTTTTCTCCATTCATTTCAATTACCGAAACATAAATTCCAGAAGGGATATTCAAAGAAATATTTTCTGTTTCTTGCGAGAGTTTTTGGCTAAAAACTACATTTCCCAATACATCAAAAACGGTAAATGTTGTTGTACCTTTTCCTTCTGTTTTTACCGTTATTTGTCCATCTGTTGGGTTTGGAAAAACAGATGTCTTGCTGACTTCTTGTTCATTTATACCAACTCCTGTAGTACTTCCAATTAAAGCAATTGCATCGTATTCGAACCAAGGATAAGTAGTATAATTACCAGTGGCAAAACGAACAGCATCTACTTTATAACTTGTTGTAGGAATAATAATATCTAAAACATTGCAGGTTGCTATTTCATTGGCTGTAGTTGTGTAAACTGTATTCCAAAGTCCTGTTTGAGCATCTCTTAAATAAATGGTGTCAATTATTCCTGAATGATTTGTTTCATAGATTCTTACCGTATCAACATATAGTTGCGTTAAATATCCTACCTCAATCCATTCTCTTGAACCAGCGGTATTACTAAAAGCCCATGCATTAGATAAATCTCCACAATTCGGATAAACATCAGGAGTACCTAATATGCGACAAGCCGAATTTCCGTTCGTACAAAGAGAAGTTGAAAGGTTATATTCACTTGATACAGCCAAAACAGTATCGGCATAAACTGTAGTTTGTGAATGAGCTAAATTAGCTCCTAATAAAGTAAAAGATAGTATTGTTGTTTTTATAAATTTTTTCATGATTTAAATTTTAATAGCTAGTAATTATGTTGATTATTTTGTGATAATAAATTTTAAAAAGTTTGTTTCTTTATCCGATGAAAACTTACAGATATATGTTCCTGCATTGGTAAATGAAAGCTCTTGAGTGGTGTCATTTGAATCAACTATTTTTTCCACCACCTTTTTTCCTAATAAGTTATAAATTTCCAACAATCCTTTTTGTTGTAGCTTTATGGTTATTTTTTCATTAGATGGATTTGGAAAGATATTAATGACATTACTGTCAAAAATACTTGCGATTCCTGTGGTTTGATAAACAATACTAAATTGAATAGCCAAAGTATTTGGATTGGTAGCATTATCAAAACAAGCACTACCCGTAATATCTACCGTTACAGTCCCTGCTGATGATGGAGTAACATCAACCGTATAAATACTTCCACTTCCTGCAAAGTTTGAAGGTGTTCCATTGCCAACACTAATATCGGTAATATCAAATCCTGCAACTGTTTCTGAAAACGTGAATGTAACTGGAATTGGTGAAATAATGGTTGGGTCACTCGCAGTTGTTGTAATAGTAACTGTTGGGTTTACATTGTCAAACGTACGAGTTAACGTATTTGATGTTGTATTTTGATTGGAAGCTCCATCAACACATACACTTGCAGCAACATTTACAGTAACTGCTCCTTGTGTTGTTGGTGTGATGTCTGCTGTATAAATGCTTCCACTTCCTGCAAAGTTTGAGGGTGTTCCATTTCCAACACTAATATCGGCAATTGTAAACCCAGTAACGGTTTCACTAAATGTAAATGTTACTGGTATTGGTGTTACATTGGTTGGATTACTTGATGTGCTTGAAATTACAACCGTTGGATTTGCTGAATCAAAAGTTCGTGTTAATGTATTTGATGCTGTATTTTGATTAGAAGCTCCATCAATACATACACTTGCAGCAACATTTACAGTAACTGCTCCTTGTGTCGTTGGGGTAATGTCTGCTGTATAAATGCTTCCGCTTCCTGCAAAGTTTGAGGGTGTTCCATTGCCAACACTAATATCAGCAATGGTAAATCCGGTAACGGTTTCACTAAATGTAAATGTTACTGGTATTGGCGTTACATTGGTTGGATTACTTGATGTGCTTGAAATTACAACCGTTGGATTTGCCGAGTCGAAAGTTCGTGTTAAGGTATTTGATGCGGTATTTTGATTGGAGGCTCCGTCAACACACACACTTGTAGCAACATCTATAGTAACTGTTCCTTGTGTTGTTGGTGTAATGTCTGCTGTATAAATGCTTCCACTTCCTGCAAAGTTTGAAGGTGTTCCATTTCCCACACTAATATCGGCAATGGTAAATCCGGTAACAGTTTCACTAAATGTAAATGTTACGGGAATTGGCGAAACATTGGTTGGATTACTTGATGTACTTGAAACAACTACTGTTGGATTTGCCGAGTCGAAAGTTCGTGTTAAGGTATTTGATGCGGTATTTTGATTGGAGGCTCCGTCAACACACACACTTGTAGCAACATCTATAGTAACTGTTCCTTGTGTTGTTGGTGTAATGTCTGCTGTATAAATGCTTCCACTTCCTGCAAAGTTTGAAGGTGTTCCATTTCCCACACTAATATCGGCAATGGTAAATCCGGTAACAGTTTCACTAAATGTAAATGTTACGGGAATTGGCGAAACATTGGTTGGATTACTTGATGTACTTGAAACAACTACTGTTGGAGGAATAGCATCAGCAACATTATACATTATTGAAAAATAATTCGACCCTTGATTTGGATTGTTTTGATTGTCATAAAAAGTGCCGCCGAAAATTTCACATTCAACTGAACCTGGAGCTATTGGAGTTAAATCTGCGGTATAAGTTAGTGTACCTGTTTGAACCAAATTGCTGATATTTCCATTGGTTGTACCAAAGGCAAATTCATCAAATAAATAAGGCTCTTCATCAAATGTAATGGTAATAGGAATAGGCGAAACTGTTGTTGGATCTAGAGCTGTTGTTGTTATTGTTGCTATAGGGCCAAAAAAATCAGGAGAATAAATACCCCAAAATTGATTTTGAGAACTTGTGGGGTTATTTACAAGAATAGTTTCATTATTATAACCAATATCTTGATTTGCCCAAGAAGCATTTGTGGTATAAAAATCGCCACCAATTAAAAGATTACTTCCAACAACCTGAACTTCTTTTATAAACTGTTGTTGATAACCAGAACTAATCAATATGTGTAATCCAGTTGCTCCAAAAGAAGTTGTTGTTCCTGTTGAACTGTATAGTTGTACAAAATTATCGCTCCAATCATTTCCTACTGCAATAATTTGGTTGGAAGAATTTACGGTAAGACTCTTAATTACTCCTGTTGGATATTTTGCCCAGGATTGAACCAAACTCGAATTATATTTAGCTACCATTCCATTTCCACTTGTCAAAGGTCCATAATTTCCTCCGATATAAACATTGTTACTTGCATCCAAGTCAATATCATATATTGCTATGCCGAAAGTGGTTCCAGTTGCATCTGTTGCGTTTCCGGCTGTTGTGGTAGGTTTTTTTATAAGAAACCCGGTTGGAGTTGTATTTGTATATGTTAAACCTCCAGTTGTCGTAAATGTATTTTGGAATACACCTACTGCATAAATATTATTTGCATTATCAATTTGAATGGATTTAACCTCAACATTAGCAACTGTTGGGGCAGATGAAATAGCCGCCCATTGCGAATTTGCAACATAGCTTCCATCGGCAGGGTTGTATGCAGCAAAAAATCCACATTTTGCAGATGAATATCCAATTGTGGCTGTATTTGTAGCACCTGGATCGAAATCAACGTATGTACCATTAACACTACCACTAATAAACCATCCTGCAATAAATATTTTTCCTGTTGTAGGGTTAATAGCAATGTCCTCTGGGAGAATAGTGTTTCCATTTGAACTGGTTACACCACCAAAATTTCTTGCCCATAAAAAGTCTCCATTGCTATCGTATTTCGCAAGAAAAGTTTTTCCTGTTGAAGAAGATAAGTTAAAAATTACACCTGATGGGTCGAAATCAGCAGTTGCATCTAAGGTTCCCGTGATATAAATATTTCCTGTAGCATCGGTAACAACACCTCTTACCCCAACATTTGGTGAAGTCGAGGTGCTTGTAGTTGTCAGTAATTTTGAAAATTGCAAAATCCCTGTCGCATCATATTTATTAAAATAGAAATACAAGCCTGATGCTCCGTATGATGTTCCTGAACCAAATACATCAAAATCAGCAGTCATCGCTTTACTTGCTCCTGCTAAAAAAATATTCCCGCTGTTATCGGAATATGAACATTCAAGACTTGCATTATAGGTTGAAGTTCCGGTGATGATGGAGCCATAAGCTAAATTTTTTAACCCTTGTGTTTGACCCGAAAAATTAAATGCACCAATTAGTGCTGCTGTTAGTAATAGTTTTTTCATAATTCTTTGTATTTTTTCTTCAAAGGTTCTCAACTTTTAAGACTAAATATTTTCCATTTATCATACGTACTGTTTTAAACGATAAACGTTAAGTGTTGAATGATTATCGTTTTTTGGCTACTTTTAAAAATATTTTTGAACTTATTATTTTATGCGAACGTTATCAACTCAATTTATATTCAATTTTTTAATCTGTTTTCTTTTTTGTATTCCTATTTCACAAGCTCAAACTAAATCTATAACAGATAGCTTGGAATCTATTTATTTAACTAAAAAAACGAACGTTGATAAGTTGAACATGCTAAACTCTTTGGGAGGACGAACCAGTAATACCGTTAATCAATTATTTATCGAAAAAAAACTAGCTGATTTAAAAACTACACTTAAAACAACTTCTGATAGTGCTTACTATTTTTCAGCATTAGGTAATTTGTATTATTCAAAATCGGATTTTTTAACCGCAAAAAACAATTTAATCAAATCTCTACTTCTTATAGAAAAATGTAATGGATATCATTCATTTGACGCTGAATTAAGTTCGCAAATTGCACATTTATTTTTGTATGAGGGAAAAAGAGATTCCTCCTATTATTATTATGATAGAGCAGTAAAGGTCTGCGAAAAAAACAAACTCTATAAAAACCTATCACATGCTTATTACGAATTAGGATTAGAATGTTATGCAACTTCAAAAGTTTCATCTGCCATTGAAAACCTCTTTAGAAGTATTAAAGTTGGTATTAGTCAAAACCAATATGCAGATGTTTCCTATTCATATCGGTTACTTTCAAAAATTAGTAGAGATCAAAATACAAACTCCAAATACAATTATATAGATTCTGCTATTTATTACGCCGAAAAATCAAAAGATAACTATACAATGGTCTATTCTTATTTTCTGAATGGCGAGTATCTTATCGATGAAAAAAAATTTGATGAAGGATATGCGATAGCAAAAAAAATAGAAAATATTTATAAAAAAGACAGTTTAAATCATTGGATAGAATCTGATTATAATGAATATTTTGCTAGATATTATCAAGCAAAAGGCGACTACAATAATTGTATAAAATTTTACAAACAAACGATTGAAATTAACATTAAAAACCATGATTTTGGAGGAAAAATAGGTTGGATGTACAACAATATGGGTGATGTTTGCATCACTAACGACAAGCATGATGAAGCTATTGTTTATTTCGATTCAGCCATAGTTTATAGTGAGCGATTCCAAGATTTAAATTTAAAATGGTATGCTTATTATAATATTGTGTCTGCCTATCAAGGTTTAAAAGATTACAAAACAGCATTAGATTATTTCTGGAAATACGACTCCATAAACAATATCATTTTAACAAAAGAAAATGGAGAAAAGATTTCTGAACTCCAAACCAAATATGATTTAGAACGAAAAGAAAATCAGATAAAATTATTGAACAAGGATAATGAACTGAGCAAGGAAAATATTGAAAAACAACACCTACGAATTTTGTTTCTATCCATAATTATAGGAATTGTTTTGTTGCTGGTTGTAATTATAGTATTCGCCTATAATACAAAACGAAAAGCCAATATTTTACTGGCAAAACAAAAACAAGAAATTATTGATAAAACAGAACAATTGAACAAACAAGCCGCCGACATTGCCATGTATAAAGCTCAAATGAACCCTCATTTTTTATTCAACGCTATCAATTCTGTACAGCAATTCGTTTTAGAAAAACAAACTTCATTGGCGTTAGAATATTTGAGTGATTTATCCAAACTAATGCGAAGCACCTTAAACTTTTCTGACAAAGAATTTATATCCATAAAAGATGAACTTGACTATTTACAACAATATATTCGGTTCGAAAAGTTGAGATGTGATAATAAATTTGAGTTTCATGTTTCCATAGGTAATGAGATTGATGCAGAAAATACTTGTGTTTTGCCTATGCTTATTCAACCTTTTATTGAAAATGCAGTAAAACATGGAATTATTCCAAAAACTGGAAAAGGAAACATCTCACTAAAATTTGAAAAAACTATCATTTCAACAAATGAGTTTTTGAAAATTACTATCGAAGATGATGGTGTTGGAAGATCTGCTGCACAAACAATTAAACAAAATTTATCCATCAAACATCAATCAAAAGGAATGGAAATAACCGAAAACAGAGTGTTGAAATTGAACGAGAAACATTTTTCGGAAGCCATTCAAGGTATAAAAATAATTGATAAATTCGTTGATGATAAATCAGTTGGAACAACAATAGAATTGTACATTCCATTTATAGAACTCTTTTAAAATGACAAAAGCAATATTGGTTGATGATGCCTCTTCAAATTTAACTACTCTTACCAGTTTATTGAAAACATATTGTCCTACTATTATTGTTGTTGCTACGTGTTCAACCATTACTGAAGCTGTTAATGCCATAAAACAAAATCAACCGGCATTGGTTTTTTTAGATGTCGAATTACAAAATGAAATGGGTTTTGATTTATTCAATCACTTTGATGCTCCAACTTTTGAAGTTATTTTTACCACCGCTCACGAAAAATATGCCCTGCAAGCTATAAAATCATCGTGTTTAGAATATTTACTAAAACCTATTGATTACAGAGAATTGGTAAATGCCATCGAAAAATTTGAACGCCAACAGCAATTAACCATCAACAAAAAGAAAATTGAAGTATTGCTCGAAAATGTAAACAGTATACAGCAAAAAGTAAATAAAATTGCAATCCCAAATGCTAACGGGTATGTGTTTTTAAATACCGCAGACATATTATATTGCGAAGCAGATATGAATTATACCAAAGTAGTTACCAATACCGGCGATTCATTTCTTTCTACAAAAAACTTAAAAGAATTTGAAGAAACGTTAGACTTTAATATCTTTTTTCGATGTCATAAATCGTGGATTATCAATTTAGATTTTATTAAACAATACTCAAGAATAGATGGCTCACGTGTACAAATGATAAACAACCAGTGGATTGATATTTCTGTTCGTAAAAGAGACGAATTTTTAAAACTCTTTCAAAAAAAATAACTTTACCATCAAGAACAATACAAACAATACGTTGCATCTTTTTTATGCTGAAAAGGAAGCTCTGGATTCAAAATATCTTCCAAAATATGAACAAGCAACTGCTCAAACTTATCTAAAATTTCTGTTGTAATTTTTTCCGATTTATTCATCGAAAAAGGAACATAAACCTCTTTTGTTTTTTTGAGGGCAATGATGCCAGAGTTTAATCCAAACGAGGAAATATGATGTTCTTTCGAATACAAATATGCATAAAACAACACTTGAAAGGCTTTGTTTTTATGTTTATTTAGCACCCCTTCGATATGCTCTATTTTTAAGTGATTGGGTTCTACGTTGCCAGTTTTATAATCTAAAATTCTAACCTTATCATCATAACCATCAATCCGATCTGCTTTTCCTTTTAATAAAATGGATGTATTCGAAAATTTTAGTTGATGTTGCAGCGGTTTTTCAAGGTGTTTAATTAATAATTGAGGTTTTTCGGTATTCAAAAATTTAATTTCATTGGTTAAAAAATTGTTGATGTAATTGATTGTCATGGTATAAACAATCAAATTTTTACCTGTTTTTAATTCGTATTTGGTAAATTTCTGCTCTAAAAATGCTTCTTCGGTAAATTCAACAACCTGATTTTTCATTTTTTCAACATCATGTGCCGTTACAATTTGTTTATTCAACTCCAACCATTTATAGAGTTTTTCCAAAACATTGTGTATCACTGTTCCAAACGTGTTACTTTCTATAGTTTCCTCCACATCATCAACCTCAACGATACGTAAAATGTATTTGTAGTAAAAATCGAGTGGACAATTCAAATACGTATTTAATGCCGAAGGCGACACTCCTCGCTCAAAAAATTCCTTTATTTTGGCAATAACTTTTGGGGTTTTTTCAATTTTTTGAGGGGTTGCAATTTTTGTTATGGTTGGATAGGTAATTATTTTATGGTTGAATTTTATATTTTCGTATTCAAACAACTCATTTTCGAGTTGCGTTACAAACCTACTTTTTTCGCCACTACCAAATTCGTTGGTTTCGGTATTGTATAAAATAAAAATGTTTTCGGCATTTTGCACCAAACGATAAAAATGATACGCATAAACGGCATCTTTTTCGATATGTGTGGGCAAATTAAATGCTTTTTTAATATCAAAAGGAATAAAGGAGTTGAAGGTTTTTCCTGCAGGCAGCACCCCTTCGTTGGTAGAAAGTAGGATTACATTTTTAAAATCAATGTTACGGGTTTCTAACATCCCCATCACCTGTAAACCTTGTAGTGGTTCACCATAAAGTTCAATGGTTAAATTAGAAAGCAATTGTCGGTAAATGGTTACAAAGGTTTTTATCCCTTCAATCACTTGGTAATTGGTGCTCAACAATTTAATTTGATTAAACAATTTCGAAAAATGAAACAAATATTCCAATTCGAGTTTTGATTCGGCATTTTTAGCTATTAATTCAGTGTAAAAAGTCTTTCCTTTTTCAATAAATAAAAGACAATTGACCAATGTTTCTTTTGCCGAATAGGTGGAATAAAGCTCAAATGGTAAAATAGCATTGATAAAAGCCAATTTTTCGTTATTGATAAATACCCAATTGTGAGTTACAATATGTTGTAAAACTTCGTTGCATTTATCTTCACCAAAAACAATTTGACTAAACGGCAATTGCAGCAATTTGGTAATATCCTTATAGTGATACGTCAATTGTTTTTCTTTCCCAAAACGATTGGCATTGAGCAACAGATTAAAATAAATTTCGAAAAAATTACTCAACGGAGCATTTCTTATCGGATAACCCATGGTTACATTAATGCTACTAATTTCTAGTGAAATAGACTCCAAAACTGGTACCAACAAACTTTCTTCGGCTAAAACCACGGCGGTATCTTTAAAGTTGTTCTCGCTATTTATTTCTTTAAAAATGGTAGATAAATATTTTGCTTGCCCTATGCTTTGAGGAATACCAATAACATGAATGCTTTTTTGTTCGGTTTTAAATTTATCGGTTACCCAATTAAAAGGCAAAAAAATAGGTTTTTGCTTAAACGCTCTCAAAAACATTCCGCTTTCCTGCATTTCGTCGTTTAGGTAATACTCGTCGGCATCCCACAAAACTTCGGCTTTGTTGTGTTTTTTTAATTCCGTAATAATAGTTTCTTCTGCAAGAGTTAAAGCATTAAACCCAACAAAAACCACCTTGTTCCATTTAATGTTTTCTTCAATATATGCCTGAGGATTGAACATCAATTTTTCGGCTACCAGTCGAAATGCTTTTCCTTGATACGCCATATTTTTACTCAGCAAATGTTGTTGAAAGCCTTCGTATAGCGTACCCATTTGTTTCCAAAAAGCTAAATAGTTGAGTTGAATGGCAGAAAGTTCATGTTCGCCTAAATTCCATACTTCAATAGCTCTAATTTCATTTATCGTTTTAAAAAAAGCATCTGTTGGGATTAAATAACGATCAATTTCATTAAAATCGTGCAACAAAATTTGTCCCCATTTGCTAAATTCCTCGAAAGTTTCGGGAAGAGGCACTATCTTTTGATAGACTTCATACAATTCAAACAATTGGGTTAAATTGTCCATGATTTCGGTATTCGATAATTCTTCTATTAAATCTTCGGCTCCCAAAATAGGCGGCAACCATATTGGTTTATTAATTAATTTACTCAACTCTTGTTTTAAAAACAGACCTGCTCTTTTGTTGGGCAATACAATACAACAATCGCTCAGGCTGTTACCATAAGTTTGCATTAAATGTTGAGCTGTTTTTGATAAAAATGTGGTCAATCTAAAAGGTTTAATAGATGATGAGTTTAGAAGTTTTTTATCACTTCTAATTTAAAACCAACTCCATGAATGTTAGTAATTTGAATATTAGTATCTGCACTCAAATATTTTCTGATTTTAGAAATAAACACGTCCATACTTCTGCCACTAAAATAATCGTCGTTGCCCCAAATATTTTTTAAGATTTGTTCTCTTGAAGCAATATCGTTCATGTTTTCACACAAAAAAGTTAAAATTCGGGTTTCTTTTTTGGTTAGTTTTTGTTCAAAATTGGTTGTTGTTAACACTTGGTATTTTATGTCGAAATGGTATTTTCCAATTTTATAAAAAAGTACACTTTCTTCCTCTTTATCGGCAATTAACTGACTGCGTTTTAAAACAGCATTGATGCGTAAAATCAATTCCTGAAAATCGAAAGGTTTAGTAATATAATCATCCGCACCAAGCGTAAAACCTTTCACTTTATCGGTCTGCATGGCTTTTGCTGTTAAAAAAATGATTGGAATATCCTTATTCAATTCTCTTATGGTTTCTGCAACAGCAAACCCATCTTTTTTTGGCATCATTACATCCAATAAACAAATATCAAATGTTCCATTGGCAAAAGCTTTTAAAGCCTCCTCTCCATTTAAACATAAAGTAACTTCATATCCATTTGATTTAAGATTATCTTTAACTACAAAGCCTAAATTATTATCATCTTCGGCCAATAAAATGTGTATTTTTTTATTATCGCTCATATTTTATGTGTTAAATGGAAGTTTGACAACAAAGGTTGTTCCTTCGTTTTCTTTACTTGAAATTTTTACTTTGCCATGATAAGCCTTTACAATGGTATGAACATAATTAAGACCGAGTCCAAATCCTTTTATATTATGAACATTTCCTGTTGGAACCCGATAAAATTTCTCAAAAACGTATTTCTGATTTTCTTTCGAAATCCCAATACCATTATCTTTCACCATTATTTCGATTCCTGAATAGTAGTTGTCAGTAGAAATTTCAATTCTAGGATGTTCAGGAGAATACTTAATAGCATTGTCGATTAAGTTAAATAAAATGTTTGAAATATGAACTCTATCGCCAATAATCTGCGGGTTTTTTGCTCCTAACATAAGGGTAATTCTACCTTGTTGATGTTCAATTATTAAATCAAAACTTTTTACAGTTTCGTTAATTATTTCATGTAAATCAATTAATTCGTTTTCAAGCTTCAATTTATCAATCTCAAGTGTTGCTAATTGCAGTACTTTATCTACTTGGTTTTTAAGCCTATTATTTTCGTCTTTAATTATTTGTGCATAGTTTTTAATTCGTTCAGGATCTGATGAAATGTTTTTTTGCAACAACACTTCGGAGGAAAGTGAAATAGTAGAAATTGGTGTTTTAAATTCATGAGTAATATTATTGATGAAATCGTTTTTTATTTCCGACAAACGTTTTTGCCTTAAGATAATATTTATGGTGTATGCAAAAAAGATGATAATGATTAAAATTATTGAAGATGAGAATACCCAAATACCCATTTCATTAACAATATAAGCACGTTTAGATGGAAAATACACACCAAAATAATGACCATTTTTATCCCAAACAATGTTATACGATGTGGTTTGTAGTTGAGTTTTATCTTCTGAGTTTAATGATATATAATCTCCAAAAACAATGGAATCGGTAAAACAATCGTAAATAACGTATTCAAAATCTATGTTTATATTTCTTAAAATGAACTCATTTTTTAAAAGTGTTTCGAGTAAATAAGGATTAACCGTATCATTTATCGTAGCAATAAAATAATTAGAACTGATTTGCGTAACTGGATTTAATAACTGTGATTCATCTTTATTAATACTTAACAGGTTATGAGTAACAATGGTAAGCGCACTTTGAACCCTTTCGTTAAACTGTTTTTCCTCAAGATTATAAGCATTTTTTACCCAAAAATATTGTGTTGCAATGATACCAATTAATGAAATGGTTGCAAGAAAAATAATGGTTCGTATGTTAAACCTATTCATGTAAGAATATTAATTATTTATTTTATTGTAAATTAGGGTGTTCATGAATTTGCTTTCGCTCGGATGTTTTTTTGATTTAAAACTTACTTTATTGTTTTGCACAAATATTTCATACTTGTATAAAAGTAATAATTGTAACGATATGTTTAGAGCTAGTTATAGATTTTATTATTTTTGTTTTCTTTTAAAAATTCACTTATTAACTAATAATTATGAAAGCATACGTATTTCCAGGTCAAGGTTCGCAATTTGTTGGAATGGGAAAAGACCTTTATGATAACTCGCCACTTGCAAAAGAGATGTTTGAAAAAGCCAATGAAATTTTGGGTTTTAGAATAACTGACCTTATGTTTAATGGAACTGACGAAGATTTAAAACAAACTAAAGTTACTCAACCCGCCATATTTCTGCATTCTGTAATTCTTGCTAAAACTCTTGGTAATTTGTTTAAACCGGAAGCGGTTGCTGGACATTCGTTAGGTGAATTTTCTGCTTTAGTAGCAAATGGTGTGCTAACTTTTGAAGATGGTTTACGATTGGTTTCTCAACGTGCTTTAGCCATGCAAAAAGCTTGTGAGGCTGTTCCAAGCACTATGGCTGCCATTTTGGGTATTGACGACGAAATTGTAGAAAAAATTTGTGCTGAAATTGATGGAGTTGTTGTTCCTGCCAACTACAACTGTCCCGGTCAGTTGGTTATTTCCGGAAGTATTGATGCTATCAATATGGCTTGCGAAAAGCTAAAAGAAGCCGGAGCAAAACGTGCTCTGGTATTGCCTGTTGGTGGAGCATTCCATTCTCCATTAATGGCTCCTGCAAAAGAAGAACTGGCAAAAGCTATTCATGCAACAACTTTTAGTCAACCCACTTGTGCCGTGTATCAAAACGTAAATGCTTTGCCTGTTATAAATCCTGATGAAATTAAACTTAACTTGATTGAACAACTTACAGCACCTGTAAAATGGACTCAAATAATGACTAACATGCTTGCTGACGGAGTAACTTCGGTTACCGAAGTTGGTCCCGGTAAAGTGTTGCAAGGTTTGTTTAAAAAAATGGACAGAGATTTAGAAACGATTAGTGCTTAATTAAATCTAGTTTTTAAAATAATCCTTTACCCAAGCAATCAGTTGTTTGTCTGTCATTTTATCAGCAGGAACAACATCCACCAACTTTTTGGTAATAAGTGGAATGGTATCTATCACTTTTTTTAATTCCATTTTCATTTGGGCAGGACCAAAAACCACAAACTCCCCACAACCATTCAATTCCTCCACAACTTCTTGTGAAAATTTATGTACTTGAACTTGTTGTTTTTTATCATTTTTCTTTTCATTGTTGGTGTACTGAATACCAAATCTAGCATAATCTTTTCCTTCACCATCTTCTCTGATTTTTCCTTCAATACCCGACAATATTGTTTTTACAGAAGATTCTCCGTTTGCTAAGGTGATAACAACTGCACGTTCAGAATCAATCCAAACTCCTATTTTTTGTTCCATGGTTTTAAGTTTAATTTCTAATTTCCTAAAATTAAGTAACAAAACAAGAAACGACAATGAGATACGTCATTGTTTTTATTCACTCACTTTTACACCATCTTTGTAATTAACAACCTGTTTAATTTTACCGGCTTGTTTTTCGTAAAAAATCCATTTACCATCTGGCACAAAGTTTTTGTAAATTTTTACACTTTCTAATGTTCCTTCGGGATACCATGAAGTAACTGTTCCATTTTGGCGACCATTTTCAAAAGTTTGTTCGTACATTTTTTTACCATCATCGTAATAGTATGTCCATTTGCCGTGCTGAACATTGTCTAGGTAATTGCCTTCATCTTTTGATTTTCCGTTCTCGTACCAGGAAAACGAAGGTCCTTCTAATACCGAAACTTCTTCCGGGCGGACAACTTCTGCATATTTCTTCGGTTGTTGTCGAAAGTATTCTTTCTTTTCAATTGTTTTCACCAAATAGGTTTGCATTAACTCTTGTTTTCCATCTAAATACCAATGTTTCCAAATACCATCTTTTAAACCATTTTTGTATTCACCTTCGTAATCTTTTTGTTCGTTTTCGAACCATCCTTCCCATTTTCCATTCATTATTCCCTGAGTAAAATTACCCACGTCTTTTTTCTTTCCACTGTCGTACCACGATAAACACTCGCCTTCTTCTTTGCCAATTTTAAAATTCCCTTTCATTACCAACACCTTGTTTTAACTGTAAATTTTCCATTCACCCTCTTTCAAATCATCGGTAAAGTTTCCTTCTTTCCAAATATTATCATTTGGATACCAATACGTCCAGATGCCATTTTTCTTGTCGTTTTTGTATGGTCCTTCGTAATCTTTTTTTCCACTGGTTTTGTTGTAAAAACTCCATAAGCCCTCTCGTAAACCCATCTTAAAGCTTCCTACAATATCTTTTTGACCGTTATCGTGCATAAAAATCCATTCGCCGTTTTTTTCTCCGTTTACATGACTTCCTTCCACACTCAACTGTCCGTTACTGAACCATTCTATAAACGGTCCGTTTTCTTTACCATCTAAATAAGTAACTTCTTTCAGCTTTTTTCCATCAGGATACCAATAACTCCACAACAAATCGTTTTTGCCATTTTTTACATTTCCTTCTAAACGTTTGTTACCATTATCCCAGAAATACGCCCACTTGCCCGTCATAATACCATTTTCATAATTCCCTTCCGATAATAGTATCATGTTGTCGTTATGTTCCACCCAAAGTCCGGTTCTTTTTCCGTTGGAATATTTCCCCTTCACTTTTACTTTTCCGGCAGAGGTTGTTTCGGTGTATTCACCGTTTCCATCTTTAATTTGTTGTTTGCCATTGGCATCAAAATAATCAATGAGCTTGGCATCTTCTCCACTAAATTCGCGAGTACTTTTGATTTGTTTGTTAGGGTAGTAATTTTTCCAAATACCCACACGTTCGTCTTTTGCAAAATGCCCTTCTTCTTTTATACTACCGTCTTCATAATAATATGTCCACAAACTATCGTTGTAACCATTTTTGTTGTAGCCAACCATTTCTAACTGCCCATTGGGATACCACATTTTACAAATGCCCTCTTTTTTTCCTCTGATAAAAGTTCCTTCTTCTTTTTTCTTGCCTGTTTCGTCGTAGTTGATGTACAAACCGTTGTAATCGCCATCTTTATAGGTTACTTCTTGTTGAATAATACCTTCTTTACTCCAAAACGTCCATTTACCTTGTTCCAAACCTTCTTTTACCACACCTTCGGCTTTTTTGTTGCCGTTGGTCCAATTGTAGGTATGTAGTTGTGCATTTACTGTTAAACTAAGCGTTAACAATAACAAAAAGGATAGGAATGATTTCATATGTAGTTATTTATTGTTTTTTATATGTCATATGGAATAC
>CAYJMI010000004.1:0-24157 GCA_964371285.1 uncultured Vicingus sp.
AATGCTGTCTAAAATCTCCTTCTGTTTTTCTTCAACCACTTCTTTTTGCTTTTCTGCCAATTGTTTTTGTTGTTCTACTTCTGTTTTTTGTGCTTCAATAATGCGTTTTTGCTGTTGTGTAACTTTTAAACGGTTATATACAAACCCGGCAAAAATAAGCACCAAAACTAATCCACCGATTAAGCCGTATTGCTGCAAACGTTTGGCTTTTATTTCTGCTTGTTGTTGGGCAATTTCGGCATCTTTTATTTCTTTTTCTTTTGCATTAGCAATGCTATCGGTAGCTGCTTTTTTCTCATATTCGTATTTGGCATGTTGTTGCACGCTTGCTTTGTAATTTTCTTCATTTTGTACGCTGTCCCGCATTTGTATTTCTTCTTGGTGATAGTGGTAGGCTAGCTTATAATTACCTTGTTTTTCGTAAATTTTTTTTAGTCCACTAGTAGCGATTTCAATTATTGTAGGATAACCCAATTCTTTGCTAAGTTGGTACGATTTTTCAAAATAACTTTTTGCATTTGTTAGCTTTAATTGAGATAAATAAATACTACCTATATTATTTAATAAACGTGCCATTCCCTGTTTATCCCCTATTTCTTCATATATTTTAAGGCTTCTACTATAAAACGCTAATCCTTTTTGGAGGTTACCATGATTTTTATAATGAAACCCAAAATTGCTCAAAGACATTGCTATTCCACTTTTATCCTCATTATCTTCCCTAATTTTAAGGCTTTTATGGTAATATTCTAAAGCCTTTGACGTGTCTCCCTGCTCATCGTAAATAAATCCAATATTATTTAAAGCTAATGCCAAACCTCTTTCATGTCCAATTTCTTCTAATATCTTAAGGCTTTTTAAGTAATATTCCAATGCTTTTTGGTTGTCTTCTTGATTATTAAAGATGTATCCTATATTATTCAAAGAAACTGCTATACCCACTTTATCTCCAATTTCTTCTCTTATTTTGAGGCTTTTTCCATAATTTTCTAAAGCATTGGAAATATCGCCTTTATTATCATAGATAAATCCAATATTATTGAACGCTTCTGCTAAATATTTTTTTGCAGTTTTTGTTACAAGAGTATTGTTTTTTTCAGCAAGCAATTTCTCAGCAATACTTTTCATTTCTTTATTATACTTGGGCCATACTTCTTCATTATTTTCAGATTCAATCAACATACTTAATACCTGTAATTTAATCGTATCATGTTTGGCTGTTTTTAGCAGTTGTTTAAGCGAGTCTATTGTTGGGTTATTTTGAGTAAACGCTTGTGGTAAACTCAATATAAAAACAAATAGTATAAAAAACTGTTTTTTCAAAAAATTAAAAAACACACCCCTTTGTCCCCTCCCCACCTGAACGAGTCTTTCGGGTAGGTCAAGAGGGGAATCCATCGCAAAACCAATTTTCAATTTTCCATTAATCATTTCTTAATCGCTTCAAATTTCTTTCAATATAACTTTGTGAAGTTAATAAAGCATCTTGTATTCGTTTGGCGTATCTAATGCTGTCTAATATTTCTTTTTGTTTTTCTTCCACCAATTCTTTTTGATGTTCAATAACTTGTTTCTGTTTTCGGGTAGTATGAAGTGTTTTAAAAACAATCAGAGCTATAATAACAACCGCTAAAATAATGGAAATCAACAACCAAATAAACAATTGCTGCCGCTTTTTTTCAGCTGCAAAAACAGCATCTTTTTTTTCTTGATTGGCTTCAAATAAAGCTTCCTTTTTTTCAAAATTATAGGTCAATTCCTGACGGGTAATGTCGTCTTCTTTTTCCATGTTAAAAAGACTGTCTTTGATAGCTCCTGCAAGTTTTATATGATATACTGCCAATTCGTATTTATCGGTTGATTCGAACAACTTTGCAAAATTATTATGTTGGGTCATCATCATTTCCAGCGATTCTATTTCTGAAGCAATATCTAAAGCTTCTTTTAGATATGTTTCGGCTTCTTTAAACTTTTTAAGTTCGGTAAAAAGAAAGCCAATATTTCCTAAATCTCGGGCAATTGAATTTTTATCTTCTAATTTTCTATTGATTTCCAATGCTTTAACATAATACTGTAAAGCGTCGTTGTATTTTTCCTGATTCATATAAAGAACCCCAATATTGCCATAGGTGGTTGCCATGCCACTAACATCATTTAGTTTTTCATCTAATTCTAATGATTTTAAATAATAATTTAATGCCTCTGAATAATTATTGAGTGCATGATAAACGGCACCTATATTTCGATACTGGTAAACTTCGCCTGATAAATTTTTATTTTTTTTGTTGATTTCTAATGCTTTAAAATAATACTCCAACGCTTTTTCGTATTTTGAAGTATGAAAATATACAGAACCGATGTTACCTAAATGTCTGGCAACAGCCACATCGTTTTTAAGCTCTTCATTAATTTTTAAGGCTTGAATATAATTTTCTACAGCATCGTTGTAATTGCCTTTGTAGTAATTTACATTTCCGATATTACCATAAATAGAGCCTATAAAATTTTTGTTGTCTATTTCAATGGCAAGCGGTAAAGCTTCATGCAAATAATCGAGTGCTAAATTATAACTACCTCTATCGGTAAAAATGTTAGAAATGTTTCCCAAATTTTTAATGATTCCTTCTTGATAATTTACTTTTCTACTTTTTTCAAGTGCTCTTTTTAAATTCACTAATGCTAAATCATAATCACTATTGTTTGAATATGCTAAACCGATATTACTGTATCTTTTAATAATTTCTATTTGGTCGTCAACATCCTTCAACGAAAGTTTATAGTATTTTATGGCTTCGTTAAAATCACGAGTTAAATAGTAACATTCTGCAATTTCATTTAATGAATTTGAAACTCCTTTTTTCCAATTGATTTTTGTAGAAAGTTGTAATGCTTTATTTCCGATAATGAGTGCCGAATCAATATCTATTTTACCAAGTTCTCTGGTGAGTTCATTTAACAGATTAACTTTTACTGTATCGTTTGAAAAACTGCCAGCTTTCTTTTCAACCAAATAAATGTTTTTGTATAACGAATCAATTTTTGTAGTTTGAGAAAACAACATATTGCCACACAAAAAAACAAGAACAAGTATGTTTTTTATAAACGAAAATATTTTTTGTCGGCGGTTCATTTTTATATGTCTGTGCATTAATTTAACACCACTGTTGCTTTAATCGTTGCAGGTTACGTTCAATATAACTTTGCGAGGTTAATAAAGCTTCCTGTATTCGTTTGGCATAACGGATGCTATCGAGAATTTCTTTTTGTTTTTCTTCTACCAATTCTTTCTGACGTTCAATAATTTGTTTCTGTTTTCGGGTAGTACGAAGTGTTTTAAAAACAATTAGAACGATAATAACAACAGCTAAAACAATGGAAATCAATAACCAAATAAACAACTGTTGTCGTTTTTTTTCGGCTGCCGAAACAGCATCTTTTTTTTCTTGTTCGGTTTTAAGTAAGGCTTCTTTTTTTTCAAAATCATACGTTAGTTCTTGCCGGGTAATATCATCCAGTTTCTCCATATTAAAAATGGAGTCTTTTAAAATGGAAAATTGATTAAAATGAAAATAAGCTTTTTTAAAATCTTTAGTTTCTTCATACAAATCGCTTAAACATTCGTGTGTCATTTTTTTTGCTGAAAGTGATTCAGTTTCATCAGCAATCAGGAGAGCTTTAAGCAAATGTTCTTCAGCAATTTTGTAGTTTTTTAATGAAATATTAACTGAACCGATATTCGCAAGAATAACTCTCAAAGTGTGCTTATCTTCCAATTCTTCTGCTATATTTTTAGCTTTAGCATAGTATTCAAGAGCTTCATTATATTTTTTTTGCTCTTCATAAAGGCTGCCAATATTTGTATAAGCAACTAAGATAGATTTTGTTTTATTAAATTCCTGAGCAATTTCTAACGATTTAAAGTAATATTCTAATGCTTTTTCATAATTTTCTAATTCTTTATAAGCAACACCCACATTACCAAATTCCACTTCAAGCTCACTTTTTTGCACTATTTTTTCCGAAATATTTAATGCTTTGAGAAAATATTTTAGAGTCTTGTTATAATCCTCCATTCCATGATAAACTGCACCAATACTCGTGTAATCAGAGCCAATAGATTTTTTATTTTGTAGTTCTTCCGAAATTTTTAGCGATTGCAAACTATATTTTAGTGCTTTTGGATATTGCCCCATTGACATATATACACCACTTATGTCCCTTAATAAATTGGTTTGGTTTTTTTTATGATTAATTTTTACATAAATTGAAAGTGATTTTTGATAATACTCAAGGGCTTCGGTAAAATTGCCAATATCATCTGCTAAATATCCTAAACAATTATAACTAGCTGCTTCACCTAGTTTATAATCCATTTTTTTGGATAACATCAATGCTTGATTGGCATATTTTTTAGCTAAATCAATATCTTCAAATTCATACTCAAAAAATAAATTCTTCAGGCATTTTACCTTGTTGGTGTCTTCTTTAGCTGTTTTTAAAAAAGTAGATAAACTGTCTCGGTATGGATTAATATCGGCTTTAGCTTGAATAATGTGCATCCAAACAAAAACAAAAAGATAATATTTAAAAAATTTATGCACCTGTATTTTTTCTTAACCGTTTCAAATTTCGTTCAATATAAGTTTGTGGAGTTAACAAAGCATCTTGTATTCGTTTGGCGTAGCGGATGCTGTCTAATATTTCTTTTTGTTTTACTTCCACCAATTCTTTTTGTTTTTCGATGATGGTTTTTTGTTTTTGAGTAACTCGTAATGTTCTTAAAATAAATAAAGTAAAAAAGAACACCAAAGCCAAAATAATTACAACTACCCAAATGATGAGTTGTTGTTTTCTGCTTTTTTCTTCTGTTATTATTTTTTCTTTTAATTGTTGTTCTTTTAATACGGCTTCTTTTTTATCAAACTCATAATTGAGCTGTTGCTGTATATTTCTTTTTTGTGATTCATTATTGGTTATACTGTCGCGATAAAAAATGTATTTTTTATAATGTTCAAATGCCCCATTAAAATTACCTTGAGCCGAATCTAATTGGTAATAAAAGTTTTCTGTGCGTTGTATGAGTTCGGGTTGATTTAAAATATTGGAATAATATGTGGCACTATCTAAAAAATGTTTCGACTCCTTGTATTTACCTATAGCTAAATGGATGTTCCCTAAATTAATAAAGCCCCAAGCTATTCCTTCGTTAAATTTGAGGGATTTAAACAGTTCCAATCCTTTTTTATAATAAGCAATTGCTTCGTTATTTTTGCGTATGGATTGATATACTGTACCCATGTTAACATAAGTGTAAGCTTCTCCATTTATATCGCCTATGCTTTTTTGTAAAATTTTACTTCGAGCATACAATTCAATAGCTTTATTAAAATACCGTTCTCGGGAATAAATGTTTGCCAGATTGTTTAAAGTACTGGATAGTTGATATTTATCACCATGTTTTTCTAATATTTTACTGCATCTTAGGTAGTAGTCTTTAGCTAATTTGCTATTACCTTGCACATCATAAACTAATCCGATGTTATTTAAAGACATGGCAATACCGCTTTCATCGTTTATATCTTCTCTTATTTTAAGGCTTTTTAAATAATAATCAAGTGCTTTTACCAAATCGCCATCAGCTTTATAAGCATAACCAATATTGTTTAACGCCATAGCGAGATGTTCTTGCTCATTTAGTTTTTCGAGTTGTTCAGCACTAGTAAAGAACAATTCTTTCGCCAACACATTGTTGCCTTTATTACTTTCGTAAATTCCTTCATCATTTATAGCCAAAGCATAAGCCAAAGCTGCCTTTTCTTTTATTTTTTTGTTTTTAGATGGTAATAACTTTTTGGCTATTAACTTAGCATTTGTGTTGTAGGTAATCCATACTTCGTCTTCATAAATGTTTTCTACTAAGGCTTCAAGAATATCTATTTTAAGGGTATCGTTGGCTTCAGATGTTGGAAGCTGATTGAGCTTTTTCAATGCCAATTGCAAAGAGTCTATTATTGATTGCTCATCTTGTGAAATTCCTTTTAAACTTGTAAATAAAACAATACCGATTATCAGCATTAATTTACAACTAATGCCGGTAAAGAAATTTGTATATATTTTGTTTATCAATGAATTGTATTTAAAATCATCTATTTATTTTTAATTACATTCCATGTTTCATACATACTTTCTTGCGTTGGCCTGTTGGGTTCTTCTTCCCTCAAAGGTTCACATTCTTTTAATGTTTCATGACACTGTTTTGGAAGTGTTTGATACAAGTGTGTACCTTTGGTTTTCCAGGCAATCATGTCATCGCTCACTTCTTTAATAATGTGAGCAGGGTTTCCAACCAATAAACTCCTTCTGGGAATTTCCATTTTTGAAGGAACCAAACATAATGCCCCAACAATACATTCTTCTTCCATTACTACATCATCCATCACCACACTATTCATTCCAACCAGACAGTTTTCACCAATAATACCTCCGTGGATTATTGCTCCATGACCAATATGAGCTCCTTTCTTTAAAATAGTAGTAGTTCCCGGAAACATGTGTATGATACAATTTTCTTGTACATTACAACCATCTTCTATTATAATTTTACCCCAGTCGCCACGAATAACTGCTGAGGGTCCGATATACACATCCTTACCGATAATTACATTTCCTGTTACTGCTGCTAAAGGATGTACAAAAGCTGATTCGTGTATAACAGGCTTAAATCCATTAAATTCGTAAATTGCCATATATTTGTTGCTTAAAATAGTAAAAGTAACTTTTTCTAATATTGATATCAAAAAAAATTGACGAAATACATTCTCATATTAATTTTTACTGCATTGTTGATTTCATCAACCACTGCTCAAGAGCCTTCCTACTCAATTGTTGGAGATAATGAACTTTCCGGATTAGATATTTACACATTGGCTCAAGACAAAAATAATTTTATTTGGTTGGGAACAGAAAATGGACTTTATCGATATGATGGGTATGAGTTTAAAAAATATAATCACAATGATTTAAAGGCTAAATCTATTTTCGGGTTTAAACATGATAACTTCGGAGAATTGTATGGGTTAAACCTAAGTGGTCAGATTATTAAGATTGATAACGATTCTATTGAAATTTTTTATGAGGTACCTGATTCATTATTATCAAGCTTTTTTGAAATAGGTTTTGATGCAAAAAACAATCTGGTAGTTGTTGGTCAGCGACCATTTAGGATAAATAAAAATAATACACCTGAGCTATTTTTTGATGTAAACAATAAATCATTTATGTCTTCTTATTTAAAATTTAATGATGATTTATTCTTTAGTTATCAAGAAAAAGGTGATTTTAATATTTTATGTTTAAAAAAAGGAATTACTCCAATTCAAATTAACTTTAATCAAAAAGCATCATGCCCAAGAACTATTATTCAAAACAAAGATGGTTACACCATATTTAAGGATCGCGACGATTTTAATTACTATGATTTTATAAATGGTAAAACCATAAAACAAGACTTTAAATTAGAAAAATCAATTACCGAGCAATTTTCTAGTGTAACTTACTTAACAGCAGATTCTACCTTATGGCAAACCACACGAAAAGGCGGCAGTATTGCTTTGAATAAAAATTTCGAAAAACCTTTTCATAAAAAATTATTATTCTATCCATATTTTATTTCTTCATATCTGGAAGACCATGAAGGAAATTTATGGTTGGCAACTTTAGGAAAAGGATTGTTATTTATTCCGAATACCAACTTGTATAGTTACAGAAATCATCAAAAACTCGAAGAGGAAGTTTTTACTAAAATAATATCCAATGAAAAAACCATTTGGGCAGCAACCCAAAGCGGTAAAATATTCGAATTTAAAGACGATACGTTTAACCTGATTTACAATCAGAAAAATACAAAGATTAACTTACTTAAACTTGATGTTAAACACGAAAATTTAATTTTTAATGGAGCTTTAGCACCTTCTTTTTTAAAGCTTTCGACTAAGAAATCACATTATTTGAATCCATTTGGTGCTATTAAAGATTTGGCTTTTATTAATGATTCTCTGTTGGTTTTTGCTTTAAACAGTGGCATTGTTTTTTTTAACACCTACTCAAATAAAGTAGTACCACCTCCTTACCAATTGATTGATAACATTGGTAGAACTTCGAGTGTATGTTTTCAAAACGATGAAAATAAATTGTGGGTAAATACCCTAAAAGGATTAATGATTTTTTCAAAAGAGGATTCACCAATAATCTTTGACAAGATTTATTCTACCGATATTATTGATGATGAAAATTCGGTTTGGGTCGCAACAAAAGACCATGGTATTTATGAATTTAAAAACAACAAAATAGCTCAACATTTAACAACCAAAACAGGGTTGGTTTCTGATATAATTTACAAACTAAAAATTGAAAATGATGAATTATTTATTGCCCACGAAAAGGGATTGCAGGTTATTAATATAAAAACTAAAGCATCTATAAATTACGATAAAACGGATGGATTGTTTATTAATAGAATTACCGATTTTACGGTAGTAGAAGGTGTGATCTGGTTAATTACCAATAAGGGTATTCAATTTTTTAATAGAACATCTATAAAAAAAAATAGACTCCAACCCAATATTCTCTTTAATCAAATATTGGTAAATAATAAGCTTAGTTCATCTACAAACAACAGCATAAACGAATTTAATTACAACGAAAACAATATCGAAATTAGTTTCATTACCACCTCCTTTCACCACCAAGGTTTGTTAAAATACGCCTATAAAATCAACGAAATATATAACGATTGGCAATACCGTGATTTTGACGAAAATAAAGTCAATTTTACTGCCCTCCAACCCGGAAAATATTCATTTTCTGTTAAAGCCATTAACGAAAACAACATTGAAAGTGAACCTATTACGTATCGTTTTATAATTCATCCTCCATTTTGGGCAACTTGGTGGTTTTATTCGCTTTTAGGAATGGTTTTTATAGCTGTAACTATCTTCGTTTATCGTTATCAACTTAAAAAACAACGTAAAAAAATTGAATTACAAAATGAATTGAACGCCTCTAAGCTAATTGCCATCCAGTCGCAAATGAACCCGCATTTTATTTTTAACGCCATCAACTCCATTCAAGATTTAATTTTAAAAGGAGATATTGATAATTCGTACAATTACATTATAAAATTCTCTAAACTGGTTCGGCAAACATTAAATTTTTCGGACAAAGAATTTATTGATATTGAAGAAGAAATTGAACTATTAGAAACGTATTTAGAATTAGAAAAACTCCGATTTAAAGATGATTTTGAATACACCATAACGAACCATAATGCCGAAGATGTTCAAGTTCCGCCCATGCTTGTTCAACCTTTTGTTGAAAACGCCATTAAACATGGTTTGCTACATAAAGAAGGCTTAAAAAAACTTGAAATAACATTTAATTTAAACGATACACTTCATTGTACGGTAGTAGATAATGGGGTGGGAAGAAAAAGAGCTCAGGAGATAAAACAACGACAACAGAAAAGCCATCCATCTTTTTCGGTTGATGCCACTAAAAAAAGATTTGAAATAATGGTTAGTCACTACCAAAACGATTTTAGTGTTACTTATACCGATTTAATAAATAACGGTAAGCCTTCTGGAACTCAAGTTTATATTTCGATGCCTTTTAAACAGAATTATTAGCCAAAATTCATTCCTAAATTAAAATGGCTGTTTATAAAATCTTATTCTGCTGTTTCAAATCTACTTGTTACTTTTGAGCACGATGAAACTAAAAGCTATACTAATTGATGATGAAGAAAGTGCAAGAAATGTGCTTAGTAATCTTATGGCTCGTTTTTGTCCGGAAGTTAACATTCTTCAAACTTGTGCCAATGTAACCGAAGCCATCGATGCTATTAACACACATCAACCTGATGTTGTTTTTTTAGATATTGAAATGCCTAACTATTCAGGGTTCGAATTGGTAAATTTCTTTGAAGAAGTGAATTTTGAAATAGTTTTTGTTACTGCTTATGATAAGTATGCAATAAAAGCATTTGAGGTTTCTGCTGTTGATTATCTTTTAAAACCCATAGAAATTGAACGATTAAAAAGTGCAATTGAAAAAGTAAAACAACGGGTACATTTAAAAAATAACAACTACCAAGCCTTATCAGACAACCTAAAAAACGAACAATTAACAAAATTGGTCGTCCGTAAAAACGACAGTCAGGAAATTGTTGCGATTGAAGATATTATTGCCATTGAAGCCCAAGAAGCTTACAGCTCTATTTATACCGAAAACGGTACATTTTTAATGAGCAAAAACCTCAAACATTTTGAAACACTTTTAGAAAATAATGCTGACTTTTTTCGCTCACACAAATCGTGGATAATTAATTTAAAAAAAGTAGAATCATTTTCCAAATCAACCTCAGAAATTCAATTAAAATCGGGGTTAGTTGCAAAACTTTCCAAATACAAAATTACCGAATTTGAAGAGGTAATAATGAAGTAAAAACTAGGCAAAAAATCCAGCAAAGTTTTTCATTCCAACTTGTTGGGATAGAAAAACGCAGTCGAGACCGCAAAGCAGCGACAACTGAGCGGAGCGAACTCACGAATACTTAAATAAAAAATAAACACAAATGAGGTAATTCATTGATTTAAAATAAAAGAGTTATTGTTAAATCTTCTTATATCATTTGCAATACAATCCAAATTACATCCCGAATCCTAAGCCAAAAAGATGCCTCAACTTCATTTTACTATCCGTCAACTGACGGATGTAAATATTGTTCGACATGACAACGAATTGAAATTCTCGTTCTCCATGTCATTTCGAGCAAAGTTTTTCGTGCTGTTGAAAACAGTGCTGAAAAACGCAGCCGATACCGCGAAGCAGCAACAATTCATTGATTTAAAATAAAAGAGTTATTGTTAAATCTTTTTACACCGTTTGCAATACACTCCAATTCACATCCAGAACCTTAAACCAAAAAGATGTCTCAACTTCATTTTACTATCCGCCAGCTGACGGATGTAAAATATCGTTCGAAATGACAACTTTTCTTTAAAATTCCATTGCTAAACAAAACCATCCATTCCTAAAGTATTTTTTTATTTATATGTTGTAGAACATAGTTTTGTTTTAAACTAAAAAAATACAAACTATGAAGAAATTTTTACTCGGGTTTATACTGTTTTCTATTGGCATAGCAGTAAATGCTCAAACTTATGTTAATGCCAACGCAACAGGAGCTAACAATGGAACATCGTGGACCGATGCTTATACCGATTTACATGATGCCACCTACAACACTACTTCTGGTGAAATATGGGTAGCACAAGGAACTTATGTTCCAAGTAAAACATTCACCAACAACATTCCCGGTAACAACAGTTTAAAAACCTTTAGAGTTCAATTTAGTGTTCAGGTTTACGGTGGTTTTAATGGAACCGAAACTGCGTTAAATCAACGCAATTGGAAAAATAATCCTACCATTATTTCCGGCGATGTTGGTGGTGGATTAAAAGCCTACAACGTTATTCGTTTTGATGGAAACGACAATACCACAGTATTAGACGGTTTTACTGTTCAAGATGGTATGGCAAATGGTACTACAGAATTTCTTGGAGGTGCAATCTATGCTGTAAATGCTAGCCCGACTATTCGGAACTGTAAATTTTTAAATAACAACGCACAACAACGTGGTGGTGCTGTTTATTTAACTGGAGGTTCAACACCACAGGTTTTAAACTGCGAATTTACAAACAACACCACAACTCAATATGATGGTGGTGCTTTGTATTTTAATGGAGTAACGAGTGCAATTGTTGCAAACTGTTTATTTAATGGAAATATTTGTAGTAGTGGATCTGCAGGAGCTGTTGTAATTCAAAACACTTCAACATCACAAGTGAACAACTGTACATTTGTAAACAACCAAGCAGCATCAGGAAGTGCAGGTAAAACACTTTTTCTTTTAAGAACTACAGGAAGCCCTGTAATGAGCGTAAACAATTGTGTTTTCTACAATAATTTACCAATAGGTTTTGGTGATGTAAATCGAAGTACTAGTAGTAGTTATACCGCAAACAATTGTTATTCTGATGCTGGTAACGCTGGATTCACCAATAACAATGGTTTAACCAATATTGTAACTGGCAATCCATTTTTTACTGATTTTGATAATGACGATTTTACCCTACAATGTAAATCTGCACTTGTTAACTCTGGAAGCATATCTGGCTTAACAATTCCTGCAACAGATTTAGCTGGAAATGCTCGTGTATTTGGAACTGCCATTGATATGGGTGTTTATGAAAATAGTATTACAACAATTGGGATTGAGGCTACAAATACAACCATTTGTAATGGTGATTTTGTAATTTTAAGAGGAACTTGCGACCCAACAGGCTATTCTTGGGATAATGGTATTACTAATGGTGTTCCTTTTTATCCAACAACAACTCAAACTTATACATGTACTGGTTTAGGGTCTTCAACTACCGATCAAATTACTATTGTAGTAACAAATATAACAGATGAAAATGTTAGCGGACCAAATACCGTATGTTTAAATTCTTCTGCGACAGTAAATTTAGCCAATTCGGCAAACGGCGTTGAATATTTCTTAAGAGATAATGCAACAGATGTTATTGTCGATGGACCAATTACAGGTAATGGTACTGCTATTGATTTTAATACCAACAACATAACCACTTCAACAACTTATAATGTTGTTGGAACAGTTAATCCAGCCTATATTGATGTGTATAACAAGGCTTTAGATTTTGATGGTTCAAACGATAAAGTTCAAACTTCATTTGCATTGCCTCTGACAAACACTTTTACTATTGAAGCTCTAATTTACCCAAGAGCTAATAGCTACAGAAGAATCTTATCAAACTATACTAATGCAGGTATAGGTAATTTTATTATTGACACCTACAATGCTACAAATAATGGTAGAGCTTTACGATTTACTGCTTACAATCCGTCGTTAGCACAACTAAATGTTCCAGATGTTTTAACATTAAACACTTGGAATCATATTGCGGTAACTTTTAATAGTGGCGTAGTTAAATTGTTTGTAAACGGAGTTGAGGTAGCAAGTAGCACCTTTCCTTTTGGTACAATTGGGTCAACCTCTAACTTTTTATGTTTTGGAGAAGATTACCTTACAGGAACTGTAGAATATTTTAGCGGAAAAATAGACGAGGTTAGGGTTTGGAATGTGGCTAGAACAAGTGTAGAAATAAATGAAAATCAAGTCAATTGTTTTACAGGAAACGAAGCTGGCTTGCTGGCTTACTATAATTTCGAAAATGGCTCTGGCACAACAGTTACAGACCTTGTGAATGCTAACAACGGAATTATGATGTCTATGGATGGAGCAACAGACTGGGTAACATCTGGTAGTACTTGTGGATATCAAGTATTAGATCAATCAGCTGCAGATGGAACTGCTTTAGATTTTGACGGAACTAACGACATGGTTAATACTAATTTTATTATGCCTGCAACTTCAACTTTTTCTATTGAAACATGGGTATATCCTCGTTCGACCAACTACGACAGAATTGTTTCTAACTATTCGTCAGCAGTAAATGGTTCTATTATTTTAGATTCTTACAACGCAACAGATAACGGAAGAGGAATACGTTTTAATGTTTACGGAACAAGTAATGTATTACATTCTGTTGGTGCAGCCAATGCGTTAACTTTAAATGCTTGGAACCATATTGCAGCTACATTTAACAATGGTGCAATGGTTATTTATGTAAACGGATTTGAAGTTGTTACCGGAACAGCTCCATTTGCTTCAATACCACAAATAACTTCAAGTTTTGTGTTTGGTGAAGATAAAGTTGTTGGTACAGTAGAATACCTAAACGGTAAATTGGATGAAGTACGTTTCTGGAACAAAGCATTGTCTCAGTCAGAAATAATGGCTGACATGAACAATTGTTTAACAGGAACCGAAGCTAATTTATTGGCATACTACAATTTTGAAGATGCATCAGGAACAACGGTTAGCGATATAACCCCTAATCAGATTAATGGTACAATGCAAAACATGGATGCCAATACCGATTGGGTTGCCGGTCAGTTTTCTTGTACGGTTTCTTGTAATCAAGAAATGACACAAATGGTAACCATTGCTCCGGTTAATGTTGACAACACCACTTCGTTAAATGCCAATCAAATTTCATCAAACCAAGCAGGTGCTTCGTACCGTTGGTTAGATTGCAACAACAGTTATGCTGTAATTTCAGGAGAAACTGCTCAAACATATACTCCTACTGCAAATGGTAACTATGCTGTTGAAATTACTTTAAGTGGCTGTGCCGACACATCGGCTTGTGTAAACATAACAACAGTAGGCATTAACAACATTAACACAACAAACATGAGCATATCGCCAAATCCGGTAAGAGATTATTTATTTATTAACGGTAACGAACAAGTTATTAAAGCAACCATTTTCACCATTAATGGAAGTTTAGTGCAAACATTAAATGTTGAAAGCAACAAAATTAATGTAGCTAATTTAAGTCAAGGAATGTACATTTTGGTGGTACATACCGACAAAGGAATTACTCAAAATAAGTTTATAAAAGAGTAATATATACTCAAACTTAGTAGTTCCGCAATACTGCGGAATTGCTTAGTATGAGTTATGCCGCAGTATTGCGGTATAGTAAGTTTTAAGTTTAATTGAGAGCCGTTATTCGAAAGTTTAACGGCTTTCTTTTTTGTTTATATTTGGGTAAATGTAAATTGGACATAAAACAGAATATTGAGGTACTTTAAATTACATAAAGATAAATCAAAATGTTGGTGGTGTGGATCAAGTGATTTAACTGGTGAACATAAGATGAAAAAAATTGAATTAGAATTATTGTATGGTAAAGTATATCCTAAGGGTAATTCAATCAATCATATAAAATACAAGAATGAATCAAAAGGTATGAATATACAGAGTTCAAATTCAGATAGAGTAAAATTTGAAAAAAACCTTTGTAAAAACTGTAATGGGTCTAAGAATCAGGATTTTGACATTGCATATCAAAAGCTAATTGAATTCTATTACAAAAATAGAGTTCAAATTAAATTATCCAGAATAATAAATTTAGAAGAAGTCTTTGATACTAATTGGGAACTAGAATATTTGAATGTAAAAAGATATATTGGTAAACATATCGGATGCAGAATGTCAGAAATTGGTCTTTTACCATCTAGAAATCTAATCGCCTTCCTCAACGGTGAAGAACATAATTTTGACTTAAAGATTTTCTTCCAATTAAAACCTTATTTCATTGGGAAAATTAATGAACCTATTGACTCAATATTTATGGGTCCTACAAGTCCCATAAACAAATCTATATTTAAGTTTAAAAATCTAGTCACATCTTTTTGTGGATGGTATACAGTTGCGAATTTTTCATGGAACTACCTACATGAAGATTCAATTTCAAAGAATACTAAAATCTGTAAAATAATTCATCTTGAATTTGTGGATTACAAAAATTTGGAAGGAGAGGTTTTTTCCCTAAATAAAGATTCATTAATGAGTGATTGGAGTAATATATTGGATAAATTAGAATACTATCCTTTTAATCATGGAGATAGGAATATTGATTACTATAATTATGTCAAAAATATTGTGACAAATAATTAGATTACCCCCCTGCTACCGCAAGGTACTGCCTTGTGGCTTTATAATTACCACGAGTGGGACGCTCGCGGCAGCCGATACCAAACTTACCTCAAAAAAATATCAAACCTATCTTTTGGTCGTTCTGCAACCCGCCAACCTATTCATAGTTTGAAGCCAAGCCTTTGTGTGTAATGGCAATACGGTCTAATTTTTATTCATTTTTACTGCTCCAAAGCAAAATCAATATAACTGTACAGGTCGTTAGGAGTGTTGTTTACTAATTCTTTTGAGCGTTCGTGTCCTAAACGAACAATTACTATATTTTTTTCGGGTATTACAATGGTGTATTGTCCTTGTATGCCTCTAAAATAAAAAATATCTAAATTTTTGTAATAAGTGGTCCAAATATGGTAGCCATAATAATCTACCAAATTTCCGTTAGCATCTTTTAAATAGTATGCAGGACAGGTACTTTCAGTAACATAATCTTCAGAAATAACACGTTGGTCGTTCCACAAACCTTTATTGAGGTAAAGTTTACCAATACGAGCAAAATCTCGAGCGTTGGAGTAAAAGCAACAATAGGCTTTTTCTCGTCCGTCTTTGTGGTCGAGGTTCCACAAAGCAGGGTTTGTAGCACCAATTCGTTGCCAAACTTTTTCGCTCATGTAGTCAGAAATGGTTTGTCCAGTAACTTTTTCCAAAACAAAAGATAGGATGATGGTGTTGCCGCCCAAATACCTAAAAATTTCGCCGGGCGTTTCAGTTTTGGTGTAATTTTCATTGAGTTTTTTTATGTCTTTTCCATAGTAAGCTTTTGCCATGTGTCCAAAAGGATTGCCATAACTTTCATCGAAGTTCATTCCAGAACTCATGGTTAACAAGGTTTTTATCGTCATTTCAGGAAAATCACTGTATTCGGGTAAATAGTTGCCAATCGGGTCGTCAATGCTGTTAATTTTTCCTTCATCTAAAGCAATTCCAATCAACATACCAATGTAGCTTTTTGCCATCGAAAACGAGTTGGTTAACGAATTTTCGCTGTATCCGTCCCAATATTCTTCGTAAATAATGGAATCGTTTTTTGCGATTAAAAAAGCTGCTGGGTTAAAAGTTTCAATTTGTTGGTGTAGCTTTTCGTTATTTTTTTTGTTGTAGTTTTTGCTTATCAACCAAGGTTGAGGGTCGCCAATTTCAACGGTTCTGTTTTCAAAAATATCGTATTCGTCAATATTTGGTCCAGTTTTTCCAACCAAATAAGTGGTGGCAACGGCTTTAAAAATATGTTGGTTGCCAGTTAAAAAAGCCAAAGCTGAGGCTAGTGCTAAAAATATAACGAGGCCGACAAGGATTTTTTTTAAGGTTTTCATGGAATAATAATTAAGTGTATAAGTTAAACGATTATTGTTTAACAAACGTTGCATCAAATAGTTGGCAAAAATGTTTTTTTAATTTTTCTTTTACCTCGTTTACGTCAACTTCACGGTTAAGTTCTTTTTGTAATGAAGTTACTTGTTTGTCGGTTATACCACAAGGCACTATGTTGTTGAAGTAATCTAAATGGGTATTGATGTTAAAAGCAAAACCGTGCATGGTAACCCAACGACTGCAACGAACACCCATGGCACAAATTTTACGTGCTTTAAGCGGGTTTTCGGCATCCAGCCAAACACCAGTATAGCCTTCATATCTTCCAGCTTTAATGTCGTATTCGGCTAACGTGAGAATAACCATTTCTTCCAAAAAACGAAGGTATTTGTGTATGTCGGTAAAGAAAAAATCTAAATCTAAAATGGGATAGCCCACTATTTGCCCTGGTCCATGATAGGTAATGTCGCCACCTCTGTTTATTTTATAATATGTTGCTCCTTTTTGCTGAAGCATGGTTTCCGACAAAAGCAGGTGCGTTGCATCGCCACTTTTACCAAGCGTGTAAACGTGTGGATGTTCGCAAAAAAGCAAATAATTTTTAGTTGGAGTTACTGTTTTGTCAGCTCTTCGGTTTTCAATTTTAGCATCAACATTGGTTTTAAAAACTTTTTCTTGATAATCCCAAGCTTCCTTATAGTCGATGAGTCCTAAATCTTGAAAAAAAACTTCTGGCATTATATTTTAGACAACTCGTTTTTAAGGCTTGTTATTACATTAACTTCAGTTACATCAACACCGTTTTTTTCAGCTAAAAAGTACGAAATCCAATCGCCCAAATGTATTAAATACAGCGATTGTTCAAGTCGAGAAGTACCTTTTGAGTAAACTTCTAAAATGGTTGAAGTGTATTTCGAAAAAACAGTTTTATTAATTTCCATTCGTTTTTGAGTACGGAAATAATCATCCTCGTTTCTGAAAATTAGTACGGCTAAATTTTCATTTTTTGTAGTCCAACCCACTAATTCGTTATGGTTCATTTCTGGAATTACATGATGCCAACACAACATTTTTGAGTTTTCGTTAATTTGCTGACGAAAACGAATGCTTACCCCTTCGAACCATGCATCGGAATAGATAACTGGAATTTTTTTATATAATTTTTCAGTTACTTTTTTTGCTTCTGTAATAATATTTTGTTCCACTGCATTAATGTTGGTAATGCTTTTTGCAAAATCATCAAAATAGGTTTTGTTAATGATTCCGTAATGATGTAACAAGCTAAAAAGCGGAGGAAGCGACAAACCAAAAGCTGCTCTTGGGGGATGCCCACTTGGAATAGTAATAAGGTTGTAGCTTTTTGATTTTGCAATTTCTTCTAATTTTCCTCCAGAAGTAACACAAGCAATTTCAGCACCTTGAGCTTCTGCATGAGTAAGCATCTCTAATGTTTCCTCAGTATTTCCAGAATACGAACTAAAAATAACCAAGGTAGTAGCATTTACAAAACCAGGAATTTTATAATCTTTATTCACTAAAATTGGAGCTTTAGCATTGTTAGCAACTATTTGTGAAACTACTGTTCCTCCAATACCAGAACCTCCTAACCCACAAATTAATACAGATTGAATTTCTTTTTGGTTAGATTTAAGAGTTGTTTTTTTACAAATCTCAATAGAATGAGCTAAATGTTTGGTAAAATCTTCAATTAATCCTTTCATACTTTGTTAATCCTTTAATTTTAAAAGGTAAAAGTAATAAAAAGTAGATAGTTAGCCAATTGGTTTATATCACTATCTTTGTTTTTTTAATGAAAACAAAAATTAAAATATTAATTATTCGGTTTAGTTCAATAGGCGACATTGTGCTTACAACTCCTGTTATTCGTTGTTTACAGCAACAATTAGATGGTGATGTGGAAATTCATTTTTTAACAAAAAATCAATACAAAAGTATTTTAACTTCAAACCCTCGAATAAAAAAAGTTTACGGAATTAAAAAATCTACCAACGAAATTATTGAGGAGTTGAAAAATGAACAATACGATTATATTATCGATTTGCATAAGAATTTACGCTCAAAACGAGTTACAAACAAATTAAAAGCACTGTCGTTTGCTTTCGAAAAATTAAATTACCAAAAGTGGTTAATGACTACTTTTAAAATAAATAAATTACCAGAAATTCATGTTGTTGAAAGGTATTTGAATGCTGTAAAACCTTTAGGAGTTGAAAATGACGGCTTAGGTTTGGAGTACTACATTCCTGAAAATGATGTGATTGATTTAAAAAGTTTACCTGAAACACATCAAAATGGTTATGTAAGTTTTGCTATTGGGGCACAACACAATACCAAAAGATTGCCGATTGAAAAAATGTGTAATATTCTTGAACAATTAAATTTGCCAGTGGTTTTGTTAGGAGGAAAAGAGGATGTTGAAGATGCTGAAATGATTAAAAAAACGGTTGGAGATTTAGTTTACATTGGTTGTGGAAACTACAATTTAAATCAGTCGACATCGTTGGTTCAGCAAAGCAAAGTGTTACTTACCCATGATACAGGTTTAATGCACATTGGAGCTGCATTGGGTGTTTCTATCGTTTCGGTTTGGGGCAACACCATTCCGGCATTCGGCATGTACCCATACTACCCGAAAAATCCTGAAAAATTTGTTATTATTGAGAACAATGAGCTGAGTTGCAGACCTTGCTCAAAAATAGGTTATGATAAATGCCCTAAAAAACATTTTAATTGTATGAATGGGTTGGATAATGCGAGAATAGTGAAGGAGATTGTCAGAAGTCGGGAGTCGGAAGACCGAAGTCCGAAGTAGGAAGACGAAAGATTTGGGATTGGCAATGTGCGTTTGGCTTCCCCTCTTGAGAGGGGCAGGGGTGTGTTTTTTGAAGAAATTGGATATTTGAGATTGTTGGAAGACGGAAGACCGAAGTCAGAAGACAAAAGATTGGAAACAGAAGAATAAATACTGAAAACTGTGAACTGAAGACTGTGAACTGTGAACTGAGAACTGTCAACCTACCCCCATCCATTCAACTTCGTTTCCCTAACCAACACTTTTTCAGGAATATCATGAGATCCATCAAACGTAATAATTTTACAATCGACGATACTATTTGCTAATTGCTTTTTAACGGAAGCAACTCTTTCTTCGGTTAAAAATTCATCTTTTGTACCGTAAACTAAAAACACTTTTGTAGTTTTTTGAATAGTATTAAAATCGATATCTTCAGGAAAAACACTTGCCCACAAAATTAAATTTAAACAATATATTTTTTTTGTTGCAAACCATCGACAAGCTGTTGCTCCGCCTTGCGAAAAACCGACAATGTTGACTTTAGTATTTTTATTAATATTCTCAAAAATTACTGTTTCAAATAACAGTTGAAGATAATTGGTGTAATCAATAATTTCTTCTTCCCGTTGATGTTTGGTCATCCAACTTGCACCAACTCTTCCATCAACTCCAACCCCATTAAGGTAAAACTTCGATAGTGCTTCTGGTGCAATAATACAGGTTTCGCTGTTGGCAATGGGCTCAAATTTTTTAATAAAAAAGGCTGCCAAATACCCATAACCGTGTAAAACTATCCAAATGGTTTTGGCGGTTTTAACATCACCCAAAGTGTAGTAGTTGGCTGTTTTCGGAACAATAATATTATGCCTTACGCTCATACTTTTCAATGGCTCTAGGGTCAAATTTAATCATTAATGCTATCCATATCGACCGAGATACTTTAAAAACGTAGGGCAAAGTAATCAAAAGGACAATAAAATCCAATAACAAGAATAGTTCAATAGAAAATATATTAAAAACAATTAATGCGGTGAAAACTGCTACAATTAAAGCAATGGTTATTGCATAACTCACATACATTGCACCATAATAAAAACCAGTTTCAATTTCAAAATCTTGTCCGCATTTTGGGCATTTTTTAGGCATGTCAAAAAAGCCTTTGTATTGGTAGGTCTTTTTATTGCAAAATAAATCTCCTTGTCGGCATTTTGGACATTTCAACTGAAGAACACTAGTAATGGAATTGGGCATTTAAGGGAAAATTTATATAAAATACAAAGTTATCAAAATCATCATGGAAAAATTGAATTGTATAAATTAACTTTTCACTAATTTCGCCGCATGGTAGGAATTAATGAGTTAACAGTAAATTTTGGTGAACGATATTTATTTAACAAAGTATCGTTTTTAATCAATAAGCAAGATAGGATTGGTTTGGTTGGTAAAAATGGAGCAGGAAAATCTACCATGTTAAAGATTATTGCTGGAGAAAATCAGGCTGATGGGGGAAATGTTTCAACTCCTGCCGATTTTACTTTTGGTTATTTGCCTCAAGACATGGATTTTAGTCACGGTAAAACCGTGTTGGAAGAAACCAAATCGGTGTTTAAAGAAGTAAATCAAATCAATGCTAAAATCGATGATATCAATCATCAACTAGAAACCAGAACCGATTACGAAACGGATGCGTACATGGATTTGTTGAATCATTTAAACGAATACAATCAGCGTTTATCAATGATTGGTGGATTTACTGTAGATGCTGATGTGGAGACTATTTTAAAAGGGTTGGGTTTTACACCAAAAGATTTTGTTCGTCAAACCGATGAATTTAGTGGTGGTTGGAGAATGCGTATTGAGTTGGCTAAAATCTTGTTAACTAAATCCGATTTATTGTTGCTCGATGAGCCTACCAATCACTTAGATATTGAATCGATACAATGGTTAGAAGATTTTTTAAAAGTGTATCCTGGAGCGGTGGTGTTGATTTCGCACGATAAAGCTTTTCTCGACCACGTAACTACAAGAACCATTGAAATTTCGTTAGGTAAAATTTACGACTACAAAACCTATTATTCGAAATATTTAGAACAGCGAAAAGAGCGAAGAGAACAGCAGATGGCTGCTTTTACCAACCAGCAAAAACAAATTGCAGACACCGAAAAATTTATTGAACGATTTCGTTCTAAAGCATCCAAAGCCATTCAGGTTCAAAGCAGGGTAAAACAGTTGGATAAAATAGACCGTATTGAAATTGATGAAGAAGATACTGCTTCGATGCGATTTTATTTTCCTCCTGCTCCAAGGTCGGGCAAAGTAGTTGTTGAGGCAAATGGTGTTGGAAAATCGTTTGGAGATAAAATGGTTTTTAACGATGCCAATTTTTTTATCGAATCGGGTAAAAAAATTGCCTTTGTAGGTAAAAATGGTGAGGGTAAAACCACCATGACCAAAATTATTGTCGGCGAACTAGAACACGAAGGCGAATTAAAAATCGGACACAATGTGAAGTTATCTTATTTTGCCCAAAACCAGGCAGAAGAGTTGGATAAAGAACTGACTGTTTTTGAGGCAATTGACAAATGTGCTCACGGCGAAATTCGTAAACAAGTACGAAATTTATTGGGTGCTTTTATGTTTGGTGGTGAAGAAGCCGACAAAAAAATAAAAGTGCTTTCGGGTGGCGAACGAGCAAGGGTAGCGTTGTGTAAATTAATGTTAGAACCCGTAAATTTATTGGTACTGGATGAGCCAACCAATCACTTAGACATACGTTCGAAAGAAGTGTTGAAAAATGCGTTGAAGAAATATGATGGAACATTGGTGGTTATTTCTCACGATAGGGATTTTTTGGATGGTTTGGTAGAAGAAATGTATGAATTTAAGGAAGGGAAAGTAAAACAATTTTTGGGTGGTGTTTACGATTTCTTAAAATCTAAAAAAGTAGACAGCATTAGAGAATTTGAACAAAAAGATAAAGTTATTACCAAAGTTGAAAAATCGGTTTCCGACAACAAATTGAGTTTTGATGAGAAAAAACAACTGGAAAAAGACATCAAACGTGTTCAAAATAAAATCAATAACTTAGAAAAGGACGTAGAGCGTTTGGAAAATAACATTGAGGATTTAAACATAAAATTAATGAATACTGGTACTTATTCTGATGATTTGTTGGTTCAATACAATCACGCTAAAGTGGCTTTAGAAAAAGCCATGAACGAGTGGGAAGAAAACCAGTTGCTGGAAGAAGAGTTGAAAGGGAAGTTGGGGTAATTAATGCGTCTTCGTCATAGATGCTGGAGTAGCAATAATAAAATGAGCTAAACCTTTGTTTTCATCCGCTAACGAATCAATTTTTTCTTGTTCAACACTCGCAATGGTTAAAACCTTTAAATCAGGATTGGTATGTTTTAAATACCACATAATCCCTTCAAAATTGTTGGAATGGTATGTACCATTGTAATGAATAAAAATTCTACCCTTGCTCCAATTTTTTAAGATAAAATGAGCCATAGTAGCATCTTTTAAAGCTTGAGACTTTGGTAAATTATCGCCACCATGACCTTGAGCCATTTTTTTCATTTCTACATAACCGGGTAATTTTTCGTCATATAAAAATGGTATAGGTACCATGTATTTTTTTGCATCGTCAGTTAATGAATTAAACGCTTTAAAACCATCTTTGTACACCATGTTGGCATATCTTCGAGGAACGTTAGTGGCAATAAAAGAAAGCTGATTGGCAACAGCAAAATCTAACAAAGGCTGATAATCGGTTTCGTTGTTGGGCCATAGTTTGGCTTCTTTTTTAAAAATATCGTAATTGTAATGCCCCCCTAAATATTCGTTGATAATCAATTGATTGTCGGCTTCAAACATTTCTGCTCCTAAAGCAATGTTTTCATTTACTTGAGAAAAAATGTCTTTGGTAAGTTCTAATTGCAACCAGTGTATGATAGGATTGTTGTGTAACTCACCAAACAAAATAATATCGGCTTCTTCAGCTTTTTTCAAAATCTTTTTGTAGCTAGTTTCTTTTCCTAAATCATCATAAACTTTATAGGATTCTTTGTCGTTTCGGAAAGAAAGTAGAATGAAAACCAAAAATAGGCTTGTAATTTTGAAGAATTTCATTGAAAATGAGTTCGTTAGTTGCAATGCAAATATAAAACAACTTACTGATAGGATACAAAATTATTTTTAATAGAATTATAAACAATTTTTAATGAGAGTTAAATAATTAGCTTTTGTTTTTCTAAAAATAGAGCTTAAGTAAAGGTAACACTACCGACCAAAAAACTACTGATAAAATTAAAATGGGTACG